>CAZHIL010000205.1:0-3387 GCA_964532985.1 uncultured Albidovulum sp.
CGGTTCGGGAACAGAGAAAAATTCCTGAGCCAGACTTTCCTCAGGCCAACCCTTCTGAGTGGCCATTTCCAGCACGGAACTCATATAGCGATCACTTCCACATACATAAAGCAAATACCCTTCATGATAGTCTGGAATGACCTCTTCTAGCCGAGCACGGGAGTTCAAATCGGAAAAGTAAAATTTAACTGCAGAAGCCCATCTAACTTTTCTTAATTCATCTGAAAAAGCATATTGTTCATGATTTCTTACACTGTAATGCAGCTCAAAGGATTTACCGGAACGATTTAATTCATGTGCCATCGAAATAAGCGGGGTAACACCGATACCCCCTGCCATGAGGAGGTAGAAGCTGCCATTCTGATCAAGTTCGAAATGGTTTCTTGGAAGTGAAATATGGGTCTTACGGCCCTTTCTGAATATTCTGTACATGAGGTTTGAACCACCTCTGCCATCTGTTTCATTCTGGACACCAAGTACATATCTGGTATTGTCGTCGGGATCGCCAGCGAGTGAAAACTGCCTCTGGAATTCCGGCGCTATCACTACATCAACATGAGAACCCGCTGTAAATTCCGGCAATGGTTCTCCATCCCTCCTTGATAATTCAACCTTGAATTGATCCGTGGAATAATCTTCCCTCTCCTTAACTTCGACCTGAATAACAGGGGGTTCACCTTCTATCTTGGGAGCTTGAGGTACCAAATCATGGGTTTCTCCCTTTTCAATTCGTTTACAGTATTCTTGAGGAGTAAGAAGTTCCTTGTACCTGAGGATGCCTTCTTCCCTGTTCAGAATATGAATTATAGGATATGGTTTTGGCATTTTGTCAGCTGGATAGACGGCAAGGGTCTGGTCTTCGTATTTCAGGTCAAGATCCTTGCTTAAACCCCTTTCATGGGTAGCTTTAGCCAAAACATATTGCCCTGATTCACGATTGAGTTCTATATCCCACCACCATTTCTTGATCGGATTTATTTCACCTCTTCCTACATAATCATCCAGTTTGGCCAAGGGTTTGGCCATAATCGGAACATTGGTTGCGACCCATCTAAAAGGTGCCTCTGCAAACAGTCCCTCAAGATTCCAGGGACAGGTTTTCATGCATCTCCCACACATTCCACCAGCCGAATTGGTCAGGCGGTACCTCGTACACTTCTCGGCATCGGACTTCCAAATTTCATACCCGTTGTACATCAGTTTGGGGCCAGCTGTTATGGCTCCAGATGGGCATTCTCTTGCACACTTGTTGCATGATTCACAAAACCTTTGGAGACCAAAATCAATTGGTTTGTCATGTTTCATGGGCATTGAAGTTGTTACTGCACCAGCTTTCAATCTCGGACCCAGGAAGGGGTTTAATATCACTTCTCCTATTCGGCTTACCTCACCCAATCCCGAAAGTAGCAGTAATGGCGGTTGCATGACCTCGCTATCCAGGACGGAATGGACTCTTGCCGAATATCCCAGCCGCCTTATTTGCTCGGCGATGACCCCTCCTATCAGGGAAAACCTGAGGTAAGCCCGCATCGACTGGGCAACTGAAATCCAATCATCCCCGGAAGCCCCCTCCATGGTATCATACCCTTGATCAAAAAGCATGGAGATGGCATTGTCATGATATGGTTTTAGTTCGTTCCCACCTGAATCATGAGAGTAATATGCCCACTCAGGTGCACGGGATAAACCTACTGCATCTGTTGATAGGTAGTAACAAGCTGCCTTGATATTGTCGGCATTGACCTCAGCACACTCGGTACTTTTGCTGACTGGTCCACGGGCATCGCCAAATTGAAGCAGTAACAAGGCTCCCAAAGCCCTACGGGCACAAGCTCCAATGGGGCTTTTCATCACGTAAAATCCACCCTTGGCAGCTTCTTGAACCGACTTTCCCATATCTCCAAAAAGAGCTCTTGCAAAAAAATCTGCCCTTTTGGGGAATCTGGGGACTCTGGCTTCATCAATCAGTGTGGTTGGTTCCTTAACCCTCTTTATTTTTTCAAAAGGATGAGGTCCAAGTCTGAATTCCCTATCTTTGTAAGGAATGCTTGTACTTTTTCTTTTGCCGGTACCCACACCAAATTGCCATGCCAGTTTGTTACTCATGGTCACCTGACCTCTTCCACTGACATCAAGAGGCATATCTGGTTGAAGTTCCAAATCTGTCGTTACAGCTGCCAGACCAAATCTGTCTTCTACAAATGGATTGGTCAGTTTTCCATCACTAACCATACATAGCCCCGAAGAGACGGCCAACCTGTTCAGATCAACCCCGGTTGTTGTTTGGCTATGGCTACGAGCGGAAAATCCGAGCAAGCGAAGGTAATTTGCTATTACTACGGAAACATTGGCTGTCAGTAATGCAGCGCGTTCCTTTTGAGTACCGATAATCCACTCCGTTCCCTTTTCATCCGGGGTTGGATCACGTGTATATTCAATCAGGAATACCAAAGCTGATTTATGTGTTGAAATATTTTGATATTTCCTTTTTGTAGCTTCTAGAATATCGGCATAAATGGCGTCAACTCCTGCTGCATAGGTGGTTGGTTGGCCTTCTTCCAATTCCTTTCTTATTCCATCAATCATGGGGTTTCTGATTGGAGTTTCCAATTGATGGGCAGTGGAAAGTGATGTTACGCCCACCATGGAAGCATCAAAATAATAGCTTGCAGCCTTGAAGTGATTTGACCTTTCCGTCAGGTCCTCAGGTATTTCAGCCTTAATATCATTGCAATTGCCATCTCGGACGGTATCCATCAAGGCCAGGAATCTTGCAATCGAATGGGAAATTGATTCAGGATTTTCGGAATTGAATGCCAAGGGAGTCATCTCTGATACCGCAGCAAGATCGGGTTCAACTTCGGTACGATGCAATTTCTCCAATGGGAATGGCCCCAGATGGAAAGGCCTGTTTCGGGTAGAAAAAAAATTCATCGCCTGATTAACCCCTGAATATTTCTCCTGACACTTGTCAGGCCTGATCTTCCTTCAGGTAGGGGAAAAGAATTTCAACCCCCTGGAATTCTCTGGTATTCTTCATCTGGATTATGCCGTCCTGAAATATCTTTGAATTGTTAACTGGTTTATAAATAATATTGTGAATATGGTTTGTTTCACTTCTTCAATAATATTTACCCATGTTCCCAGTAAGGGTTGAAGCATACTACCAACATTCCAAGTGTATAGAAAGTGGATAATTTTCTTTTTCAAGCAACGATTTATCTTGCCGCTGCCGTTATCGCGGTTCCCCTGTCAAAGAAGTGGGGGTTGGGATCAGTTCTGGGGTACCTTTTCGCCGGCATAATCATAGGTCAGTTGAATCTTCTTATGGGAACCGGTTTCTCGGACCTGCATGGTGTGGCCGAGTTTGGTATCATAATGCTTCTC
>CAZHIL010000206.1:0-9511 GCA_964532985.1 uncultured Albidovulum sp.
ATTGCCTATGGCTTGAATGTTTTTCAGTACCGATGGGCCATCGCCAATAAGCGTTGCATTTTTTATCGGTTCTTTTCTTTGGCCATTTTGGATCCTGTAGGCCTCAACACAGGAAAATACGAATTTGCCACTGGTTATATCGACCTGACCGCCCCCAAAACCTACCGCGTGAATGCCATCCTTGAGGTTGGAGACGATGTCTTCCGGATCGTCATTGCCAGCCAGCATATAGGTGTTTGTCATGCGTGGCATGGGTGTATGGGCATAGGATTGCCGCCGTCCGTTACCTGTCGAACCGGTACCCATCAACCTGCCATTTTGCCGGTCCTGCATGTAACCTACAAGGATGCCATCTTCAATCAGGGTCGTAGCTTGACTGGGTGTTCCTTCATCATCAATCGAGATTGATCCTCTTTTGTCAGGTAAGGTTCCATCATCAAGAACCGTGACACCTCTGGAGGCTATTCTCTTTCCCATCAGACCTGAAAAGGCAGATGTCTCTTTTCGATTGAAATCTCCCTCAAGACCATGACCTATGGCTTCATGAAGAAGAATACCAGGCCATCCCGGTCCAAGTACAACATCCTTGATTCCAGCTGGTGCAACTTGTGCCTCAAGATTAACATTGGCTATTCTGTAGGCTTCATCAACAAGGGATTGCCAGGTTTCCGGTGCCAGGAGATGCTTGGCAATAAATCGACCACCTTGTCCAGTAAACCCTGCTTCCCTGTGCCCTCCTGATTCGACAATAACCGATATACCCAGTCTTGACATTGGCCTGCTGTCCCTGACCAACCTGCCTTCTGGTGTCAGGATTTCAATTTCTTGAAAGGATGTGGCGAGGTTTGCAGAAACCTGAACAACCTTGTTGCTCAAATCACGTGCGTATGAATCGATCTCTTTCAGAATGTTTACCTTTTCGGCAAAGCCGTTGGCTTCAAGAGGATTTGTGTCCCCATACAGTTTCCTGTTGGTTTGGGCTGGGGATTTGTCCAGACGCCCCTGCCCATCCTTGGTGACTACCTTGAGTGATTCAGAGGCATTTTTAAGCCCCTGAACTGTCAACTCATTCGAGTGGGAGAAACCCGTTTTTGTACCGTTGACAACCCTCAAGCCAAATCCTTCGACGGAATTGTATCCTGCTTGCTTAATTCGGCCATCGTCCAAGGCCAACGTTTCGCTTTTGGATCGCTCCAGAAACAATTCACCATCCTCACCCCCATTTACTACGGACTGCAGCAACTTCAGAGACAGGTGATAATCAAGATTGGTTTCAAAGGGTCGGAAAGGTAAATTCAAGGTAGCCTAAATTTTTTTTGAAATTGAATTTAAAATATTTTTCGGTAGTTTATATTATGCCCGAAGGTAAAGATATTGTTGAAAGTACATTCATAAAATAATTATCTCCAGCTTCATTTTTGAGGTAATGAATGAGCTTTATTTTTTTAAGGAATTCCTGATGAATCATTTGAAAAGACTAAAAAATTATCTTTTCGGCATAGTTGTGTTTGGTTTGACCGCACCAGCCATGGCTGTGGATGTGGATCAGGAATTGGAAATCATTGGTGTCCCTATTCCCGATGGCATAAATTTTCAGCCTTCCGTTACCGAAGTGGCCCGAGATGCCATTTGGCTTGATAATATACTTCTCGTTGTCGGAACCTTGATCGTGATATTTGTACTGGGGTTGCTCTTGTATGTGATCTTGAGATTTAATGCATCCAGTAACAAAACGCCTTCTCAAACAACCCACAATACTCCCCTTGAAATACTCTGGACAGCCATACCAATAGTTATTCTCGTTGGCATTGGTATTATATCACTACCAATTCTCTTCAAGCAGCAAACCATTCCTGAGGGTGATATCACCATCAAGGCAACCGGTAACCAATGGTATTGGACCTACGAATACATGGATCATGATTTTTCCTTCGACAGTTTCATGCTGGACAAGTCGGCCGTTGAGGCTCATGGATACACCATGGATGAATACATGTTGGCTACCGATCAACCGGTAGTTATACCCGTTGACACAACCATAGTAGTATATGTTACCGCTTCCGATGTCATTCATGCCTGGACTGTACCGGCTTTTGGTGTCAAGCAGGACGGTGTTCCCGGCAGGTTGGCCGGTTTGTGGTTCAAGGCCGAAAAGGAAGGAATTTACTTCGGACAATGTTCGGAACTCTGTGGAAAAGACCATACTTACATGCCCATCACCGTCAAGGTCGTCAGTCAGGAAGTTTATGATGACTGGATTCAAAGGGCCGTGGCAGAATTTGCGGAAGTAGGTGATATCAAGGAAGAGGTTCTTTACGCTTCAATACCCTGAATGTACAACCGAACCAATTTCTTTCATTGAAATCAATCGATGATCTGGAATTATTATACTTATTTTAGAGAATGGTAGACTCAACAGTAATATCCAAACCCCAAGAGGTTAGAATCAGTGAGGTAATCGAACTGCTGAAACCCCGGGTAATGTCACTGGTGATCTTTACCGCTTTCATAGGCATGATAATTGCCCCCACGGGCATCAATCCCATAATCGCCTTGGCCTCTCTAATATTCATTGCCATCGGTGCGGGTGGATCTGGTGCTCTCAACATGTGGTGGGACGAGGATATTGATCGGTTGATGAAAAGGACCAGAAACAGACCTGTACCGGCCGGTATGGTATCAGGTGAGGATGCCAGGTTGCTTGGGCTCTGGTGTTCCGGTTTTGCCATTTTCATGCTGGCCCTGACTGCCAACTTTCTGGCAGCTGGCATATTGGCTTTCACGATTTTTTTCTATGTGGTTGTCTATACCATGTACCTGAAGCGAAGAACCGCCCAAAACATCGTAATCGGGGGAGCTGCCGGTGCTTTTCCTCCCCTGATAGGTTGGGCTGTAGTGACCAACGGGATCGCACTGGAACCAATATTACTGGTTTTGCTTATCTTCCTGTGGACACCACCGCACTTCTGGGCCTTGGCGCTCGTAACCAAGGAGGAATATTCTCTGGCCAAAGTTCCCATGCTAACTGTAACCAGAGGCGAACGAGTTACCAGAAGGTATATTTTCTGGTATTCACTTTCATTGATTCCGATTGGTTTCATGATTGCTTTCAGCTCAATTGGAGGTCCGCTGACCTTGGGATTGGTGATCGTGTTGAACATTATGCTAATGCTGGGTTCGTATCAGGTCATGACCAGAGATGCCGAAGATTCAGCAAGTGACGGTTACAACAGGGAAAAAGCCCTGTTCAAATTATCAATCTGGTATCTATTCGTCATGTTCGCCGGGCTGGGTGTGGAATCGATGTTACATACATTTTATGAACCATATCTGGTTTGGCCGGAGTTGTTTTGATGGCCATTTCCAAAGAGCATGAACTACATGCAAGAAGGAAATCAAGAAACATTTTTGTTTCGCTTGCCTTGGTGGCATTTGTGTTTCTGGTCTTCGCCATTTCGATTGCAAAATTTCAAGACGGGCAGCTCATTGAAGGATTTGACCATTCCTACAGGGCAACTTTGCTAAAGGTAGAGGAATGAGTATTCAAGAAAACAGGAATATGCTATGGAAACTCGTCGGAGTCATAGCCCTGATGGGTGTTCTGGTGGCCGTTTCTGTTCCATTATATGATTTGTTTTGCCGGGTAACCGGATTTGGTGGGACACCACTTCAAGCTGATGCCAATCAAAGTGAAGTAGTGAAGGATACCATCAATGTAAGGTTTGATGCCTCCCTTGAACGGAATATGCCATGGGATTTCAATCCTGCCGAGAATCTGGTGACTGTCAATCTGGGTGAAAGCAAAACCATGAATTATATCGCCCATAATCCCACGGATCAGACAATAACCGGATCGGCAACCTTTAATGTATTTCCGTTCACGACTGGTGAATATTTTGTCAAATTGCAGTGTTTTTGCTTCTTGGAACAGGAACTGGCACCAGGTGAAAGCAAGGAAATGCCGGTAGTGTTTTATGTTGATCCGGAAATCCTAAATGATCCGGAAACAAAGAATTTGGAAAGTATTACTCTTTCGTATACATTTCATAAAGTTAAGGATAAGTCCTCAACCTAAAAATCAGGAATAAAGAAATATGGCACATACTAAAGAACACGACTATCACATAATCGAACCATCGGTTTGGCCTTTCCTTGGGGCTGTTGGCGGTTTCATAATGTTGGTTGGGGCAGTTCTGTTTTTCAATGATTACGGTCCCTGGATCATGATGATAGGTATGGTGCTCATTGCCTATGTCATGATTGCCTGGTGGGGTGATGTCATCAAGGAGGCCCAAACGGGTGATCATACGCCAACCGTCAGAATAGGCTTGCGCTATGGTTTCATTCTGTTTGTCATGTCAGAGATCATGTTTTTTGCCGCTTGGTTCTGGAATTTTTTCAAGCATGCCCTTTATCCGATGGAAGAGGGCTCCGGGGGTGTTTGGCCACCCGTTGGAATTGAAACCTTTGATCCGTGGCATTTACCCTTGATCAATACCCTGATTTTACTTCTCTCTGGTGCTGCGGCAACCTGGGCCCACCATGCCATTGCCCATGAGAATAACCGCAAGGACCTGATTCAGGGATTGTTTTGGGCTATAGTTCTGGGTGTGGCATTCACCGGATTTCAAGCCTATGAATACGGCCATGCCGCTTTTTCCTATTCAGGCAACATATATGGTGCAACCTTCTTTATGGCGACCGGATTTCATGGTGCTCACGTCATTATCGGTACCGCGTTCCTGTTGGTGTGCTTGTTCCGGGCAATGAAGGGGCATTTTACACCAGAGGCCCACATTGGTTTTGAAACCGCGGCTTGGTATTGGCATTTTGTTGATGTTGTATGGCTGTTCCTGTTTGCAGCTGTTTACATTTGGGGTGGCTAAAAATCCAAAGTCTGGTCTAAGTCGGACAAAATTCCTTCGGGAGATGCACAATAGTGGTGCTGGATGTCTTATACATCGAAATACCGTAAGTTTACCTTTCCACTCATTTTTGGTTTGGCAGGGATCGCTATTCTTATCGGTTTGGGGACATGGCAGGTCCAAAGGCTGGAGTGGAAAACAAACATTCTCAATGATATTGAAGCAAAAATCAATTCCACATCTGTTCCTCTGCCAAACAATCCCGATGAAGCGACTGATAATTTCCTACCCGTCTTTGTTCAGGGAAAGGTCGGTGAACAATCGCTATATTATTTGACGAGCCAGAGAGGTTGGGGACCTGGTTATCGTGTCATCTCTCCCCTGGAAATGGATAACAGGGTGATTTTACTGGACCGGGGCTTTATTCCAGACCAACTCAAGGAGGCGCATGACAATCCGGGATTCACTGAAGTAGAGGGTAATCTGCTTTGGCCGGATGAATGGGATAATTTATTTACACCCGAACCGGAAAACGATATTTGGTTTGCCCGTGAATTAGGGAGAATGTCCAGTGTTTTGGGTACAGAACCCTTGATGGTAGTATCAAAAGCAACGACCAATGAAGATATGAATATAACACCTTGGCCTGTAACTGCTGAGGGGATACCCAATAACCATCTGCAATACGCCATAACATGGTTCAGTTTGGCTACAATCTGGTTTATCCTGACAGCCTATTGGATAATGCGTATTGCCAGAGGTTCAATGGCCAGTCTTGAGGGATGATTTTGTAAAATGAAGTATATTTCAACCAGAGGTAAATCACCTCCGCTTGATTTTGAAGGAGTTCTTTTATCCGGTCTGGCACCGGATGGAGGATTATATGTACCAAAGTACTGGCCAAAAATCGATTTTGAACAAATGGAGCATTTGAGTGGTGCTTCCTATGTTGATACAGCCTTTAGCATTATCAGACCATTTACGGGATCGACCTTTTCTGATGAAACTCTTAAAAGCTTGATAGAGGCTGCCTATGGCAATATCCATCATCAAGCCAAATGTCCCTTGGTACAACTGGGAGACAACCTTTTTCTGTGTGAGTTGTTTCATGGACCCACCTTGGCTTTCAAGGATTTTGCCCTCCAACTGGTAAGCAGGATGTTTGATCATGTTCTTACCCGATTGAATACAACCTGTACCATTCTCGGTGCAACCAGTGGTGATACTGGTTCATCGGCCATTGAGGCATTCAGGGGTCTGGACGCGGTGGATGTATTTATTCTTTATCCCAAGGGTAAAGTATCGGATATACAAAGAAAACAAATGACAACACCATCGGATACCAATGTGCATGCCATTGCCGTTGAAGGAAACTTTGATGATTGTCAGGCTTTGGTCAAGGAACTATTTGGGGATTCAGCCTTTCGGCAAGAATTTAATCTAGCAGCAATTAATTCGATAAACTGGGCCAGGATTGTTGCCCAGATCGTATATTATTTTTACTCAGGTATTTCCCTTGGGGCGCCTCAAAGGGAAGTATCCTTTGTCGTTCCCACTGGTAATTTTGGCGATATTTATGCTGGGTATTGTGCCAAAATGATGGGATTGCCCATAAAACAACTGGCCATAGCCACCAATCAGAATGACATATTGTTTCGTACCCTTGAAACCGGTCAATATCAGCTTGAGGAGGTAATCCCTTCAATCAGTCCGTCCATGGATATTCAGGTAAGTTCCAACTTTGAAAGGGTCCTATTTGATGCCGGTAACAGGAATAGTGAAAATATCGTGGAGAAGATGCAATCCCTGCAAGGAGGTAGTTTTGACCTTACCGATGATGAGCAAAACTATCTGCAATCCCATTTTATTGCGGGACGTTGTTCCGAAGAAGAAACCATGGAAGAGATCCGTAATACCTATTATGATTCAGGGCAGGTAATCTGTCCTCATACGGCGGTTGGCGTCAAGATTGCCAGAGAGCTTGATCTATCCTCGGGGGAGGCGGTAGTTTCCCTTGCTACAGCTCATCCGGCAAAATTTCCGGATGCCGTTGAAGTTGCTTGTGGTGTCAAACCTGTACTACCCGATGCCTTGGCCAAACAGCTTGAACGTCCTGAACGAATTGCCGGTATTGAAAATTCGGCTGAAAAACTCAAGGAATTTATCCGAAATAAGGTCAGAGGATCATGACTCGTTTAACTACATTGTCGAATGGATTCCGTGTAGCTACTGTTCATATGCCGGGGTTGAGGTCCTCGGCGCTTTCAATCTACGTCTTGGCTGGAAGCAGGAATGAACGGGAAGACCAAAACGGGATTGCCCACTTTTTGGAACACATGGCATTCAAGGGAACCAAATCGAGGACTGCCATTCAGATAGCTCAGTCAATCGAGGATGTAGGGGGATTTATCAATGCCTATACCAGCATGGACCGGACGGCCTATTTCATCAGGGTGCTGGAGGAGGATGTTTCATTCGGGATCGAACTGTTGTCCGATATTCTTCTGAATTCCGTATATAGCCCTGGGGAAATAGAGAAAGAGCGGAATGTCATTCTGAATGAAATCAGACAATACAAGGATTATCCTGAGGATGTGATTTTCGAGGGATTACAAAAAACCATCTATCCACATCAACCCCTGGGTAGACCGATATTGGGTTCCTCAGAACTGGTGGGAACATATCAACGGAATAATCTGGTCGAGTTTGTAAATCAATTCTATAGTCCCCAAAACATGATTTTGGCCGCAGCCGGGGCTGTGGATCATGACGCCATTGTAGTTATGGCCGAGCAGTATTTTGGGCATCTGGAGATGCTGCCAACAGAAGGTTTTGTACAATGCAATTATCAGAATGGCGAGTACCGGGAAGAAAAGGATATTGAACAAGTACAATTTGTTCTGGCCTGTGAGTCGCCACCAATAGATCATGATCTAGAGGCAGCCACCAATATTTATACGCGGGTCTTGGGTGGAGGATCATCTTCCCGCTTGTTTGTCGAAGCCCGTGAGAAAAGGGGATTGTGTTATTCAATCTCTGCTCAGGCGAATCCCCAGTCGGATACCGGTTTGTTTGTGGTGCATTCCTCAACCGGTGAACATGAAATTGAAGAGCTTTGTTACTGTTGTACCCGTGAAATCGCACGATTACAGAATGATATTGAAGAATCGGAGGTAAATAGGGCCAAGGCCCAGATAAAATCCGCAATTTTGATGGGTTACGAGAATCCCTCCAATCGTGTAGAAAGAATGGGATACATGCTTCATCATTTCGGAAAAATTCTATCCATTGATGAAACCATAGACAAATATGAAAAGGTTACCGTGGATAAGGTAAGGGAAGCTTCAAACTATTTACTGAACGGGCAGGAATTCAGCATGGCATTATTTGGCCCAATAAGTAAAGCACCCTCAAGACAAGACATAATCAGAAATTTGAAATCGTGATTCTATTCAATACGGGAAGTCCACAACTCTATACCGAAAGGCTAACCCTGAGACCTCCCCAGAACAGGGATCATGAAGAGTGGGCCCATCTGAGGGAAACAAGCCAAGATTTTTTGAAACCTTGGGAACCACAATGGGAGGAAGACCATTTATCTAGGTCTTCATTCCATAACAGGGTAAAGTGGGCCAGAAAATCCATCGTCGCTCAAACTGCCTTTCCCTTCATACTGTTCAGGGACAAAAGAATCATTGGAGCCATAACCCTGGATCATGTCAGGGGAGCACCATCACGATCGGGTATTGTAGGATTCTGGGTTGGCAAGGAGTATGCCCGCCAAGGATATATGAGGGAAGCGCTGGAGTCTATTGTTCATTTTGCCTTTGAGGAAATAAACATAAGCCGCATTGAGGCTTCATGCCTGCCAACCAACAAGGCTTCGAGAGGATTGTTGGAAATTTCAGGTTTCAAATATGAAGGAGTAGCTCAAAGTTATCTGGAGATTGCCGGTAAGTGGCAAAATCATGTGATATATGCCAATCTCAGGAGCGACAGGCGAGGTACGGCACTTTAGATGCAAAACCCTTCTCAGGAAAAGATTGCAAAATTGAGGGAAAAGCTGAACCCCAGTTTGTTTTCGGAGTTTTCAGATCGATACAAATCAGAACCAAGGGGACAGTTCGAAGCCTCGGAAGGGATATTGCTTACACCCCAAACCACCCTGGACGTTGCCGAAATCGTATCTCATTGCAATGCCCTGAAAATCCCTGTAATCCCTTATGGTGGTGGCACTGGTCTTGTTGGAGGGCAAATATATACCGGGCCTGAAATACCCGCAGTAATCAGCCTTCATAAATTGAACAAGATCAGGGATATTTCATTAACCGATAATTTGGTTACTGTCGAGGCGGGTTGTATTCTTCAAAGACTTCAGGAACATGTCGCCCAATCAAATCTCCTCTTTCCACTTTCCATTGCTTCAAAGGGTTCCTGCCAGATTGGGGGAAACCTTGCGACCAATGCGGGAGGGGTTCATGTAATTCGTTACGGGAATACCAGAGACCTTTGTCTCGGCCTTGAGGTCGTCCTGCCTGAGAGTTCGATCATGAACAATCTCAATAGTTTGTACAAGGACAATCTGGGTCTTGATTTGAAGAATCTCATGATAGGATCGGAAGGCACCCTGGGAATAATTACAGCTG
>CAZHIL010000207.1:0-8466 GCA_964532985.1 uncultured Albidovulum sp.
ACTTCAGGTTATGAAGGGCTGAAGATTAAACCCATACCTTTGGTGATGGAGGAATGTCCGCACAAGGAAATTGTCGAAAAGGCCCAGGAAGCATGGGATTCATCCCTTGAACTCGGCCAGAAGTTTGGATTCAGGAATGCACAGGTATCGGTAATTGCCCCAACTGGAACCATCGGGTTTGTAATGGATTGTGACACCAATGGTATCGAACCTGAATTCGCCCTTGTCAAAATAAAGACACTTGCTGGAGGTGGATATTTTCAAATAGTCAACCGATCGGTACCTCGTGCACTAGAGGCATTGGGTTATGCTGATTATCAAATCCAGGACATTGTTGATTATACCGTAGGTAAAGCTACTTTGGAAGGTGCTCCACATATCAATAGGGAAACCCTGAGCGAGAAGGGATTTCGCAAGGAGGATTTGAATAAAATCGAAGAGGATTTACCGACTTTCGTGGATATTCGATTTGTCTTTACTCCTGAAAGGTTTGGAACTGGATTTTGTGTCAAGGAACTCGGAATCAAACTCGAGAAAATCAATCAGGTGGGTTTTGACTTGCTTTCGGAGTTAGGGTTTACTCCGGAACAAATTGAAGAGGCCAATGAGTACATTTGCGGTGCCAAGACTGTTGAGGGAGCACCCCACTTGGAAAACAAGGATCTTCCGGTGTTCGACTGTGCCAACCAGAATGGCAAGAAGGGAACTAGGAGTTTGAGTGCCAATAGTCACATAAAAATGGTTGCTGCTGCACAGAGTTTCATATCGGGGGCAATTTCAAAAACCATCAACATGCCTACAATGGCCACCGTGGAAGATTGTAAGTCCGCTTATGATCTTTCGTGGAATCTGGGATTGAAGGCTGTTGCACTTTACCGTGATGGTTCCAAACTAAGTCAACCTCTATCTACCATTCTTGTTGGTAGTGATGATGAAATCGTTCAGTTGGCCATGGAAGAGGATGTGGATCAAACCACTCGAGTCCTGAATATTTCCGAAAAACTGGTTGGAAAGAGAAGAAAACTCAGCAACAGGCGTAAGGGTTATACCCAAAAGGCCACTGTTGGTGGCCACAAGGTTTACCTCAGAACAGGAGAATATGAAAATGGTGCCTTGGGCGAAATTTTCATAGATATGCATAAAGAGGGGGCAAGTTTCGGGGCGATGATGAATAACTTTGCCATTGCTGTATCCCTTGGATTGCAATATGGCGTACCACTTGATGTGTTTGTCGAGGCTTTTGTAGGAACAAGATTTGAACCAGCTGGTATGGTTCAGGGCAATGGTACGATAAAAAACTCAAGTTCCATCCTAGATTATATTTTCAGAGAACTTGCCGTCAGTTATCTTGAGCGGGAAGATTTGGCCAATGTCAAAATCGTGATGCAGGAAACACTTAAAGATACTCTGGTTGTCAATGAAGGATCTCCCGGTTATGTGAGATCAATGATTGATACCGCGGAGATTGTTGCAAGTGAACCTCCAAGAGTATCAGGGGAAGTTATTTCCTTAACAGAAATGACAAGCACATCCGGTTCGAAGGGTAGCTCCTCACCAAATTATAGCGGTGATGTATGTAGTTCTTGTGGAAACTATTCCCTGGTCAGAAGCGGAACCTGCATGGTCTGTACTGTCTGTGGTACTACCACTGGATGCAGTTAATCGCTGAAAGAAATCAATAGACAATTGGGCGGTCTGATCAGACTACCCATTGTTTGAGTCTCAACCAATGGCAACAGGTAGAGATTCAATAAAATTCAATTCCCTTGGCCCTCAAATCGTGATATCCAATCAACAATTATCTTTCTTGTTAAAAGGTTATGTTGAATTGTGAAAGTATTCTTCAATTTCCGATCAATTTGGAAAGTATAAGAGTATAACTAATCTGTCATAATCGTATCTGGCACAAACCGTTCTCACTGCAGGCTGTTGATTGGGATATTCGATATGGCATTAAAAAAATGATTTTTCGTAAGCCATAGAAAGCTCGTAAACGATGGGATATTTTTCATATATCCAATATCAAAGATTGTACAATGAAACGATTTCTGCTGAGCCTCATTCTCTAATCTGATTTGGGAAAGATTAGGTAAAGAAAAAAATAGCACGATTCAGCTTACACCAATCCCACTTTAATTTTCTTTAAAACTTGCAAGCATAACAATCCTTCTAGTAACACGGAAATAAAAGAAAATTATATTCAATGAGGGTACTCGATATAAGTCAATTGATCCAAAATACCGATTAATATTTTAGTCAAGGGAAAAGGAAATCTTGGGAATTATAAATTTAGGTTGACTAACCCTTATTGTGGTAAAAACCACCCATTTCAGTCGTTGTTCTTTCAAGAATTACTGCTTGATAATATTAATTATCAAGGATAAAGTGATGGGTAAAATGAGAAAATTCATGGTATTCGCTTCGGCCCTTGTACTCTCCGGTGGCATGGCAAATGAGACTGTGAAAAAATTGAATAATCAGTTTTTGAGTCGCTCTTACCCAATCAAAAAATGCTGATCAATTTAAGCACTATTTGGATCATTTTCCAAGTCAGGGTCCACGTCAGGCCCTACCACCGTCAATAATATTCCGTGATCCACCAAAACTACCTCCTTGAAGGCCGTTTTGGGCTGAAAAGCGCAAAAAACACGCTCGTTCCCGAAAAACATCACACACCAATCCCCTGAGCCTCCTTCCGGACCCGGCAATACGCAACAAAGGCCTCAACGCCAATCTCCTTCAACACACGCCTGAAATTGTAGCACAGTGCCATCAGGTTGAATTCACCACGGCATTTGTGAAGTCCCCGCATCAGGAAATGGTGAACCCCTGCCCAGACCTTCAGCGTCCCGAAGGGATGCTCGACCAGTGAACCGCGAAGTCCCATGACTTCACCTTTGTCATCGGCCATCCCTTGGCGGTGACGGTCCATGACATCCTCATGTTCCCAACGATAAATCGGGCGATGGGAACGTTCGCCGGAAAGGCAGCGCGAGGCCAGGGGACAGCATTTGCACACCCTGGTGTCCGAGCGGTACAGCAAATACCTCTTGTCCTTCCTGACGGACATTTGACCCTTGTGTACCAGCTTGTGCCCGGTCGGACAGACATAACTGTCGGTTGCCCTGTCATAGAGGAATTCCCCACTCCCGATACGGCCATTGCGGCCCTTGCGAGTGCGGATGTCGGGCAGGGGAACATACATCTCCATGCCCTTGTCCCCGCATGCCTTCAAGTGATTGCCATTGGCATGTCCGGTATCGGCCAACCCTGTCAGCCCACTGCTTCCGATTGCCTCCGATGCCCGTGTCATCATCGGTTCCAGCTGACCGCTGTCATTCCCGTCCTGCACCAGCTCCGTGGCAACGATCAGTTTCGCCTTGTCGTCAACCGCGATCTGGCCGTTGTAACCAACGACACTCCTGCCGCTCCTGCTCAACAGCCGGGCATCGGGGTCAACCTCCGAAACCTGTGTCCCGCCACTCGCTTCCAATTGTTCCTGCAATGCCTGCCTTTTGGCACGGCGGGCCAGCAGTTCCTCCATCTTCCGAACCAGATCGGGATCCGGGGGATCATCATCTGCCGAATCCGATGCATCCGCCTGGTCCATGGCCCGGTAATGGGATTCAATGAGCTTGTCAAGACGGGCAAGGCTCCGTTCGAGGCTGGCTTTTGTATGAACACTGTCACGATTCGCACTTGCCTTCAGGAAAGTCCCGTCAACCGCAACCCGGGTGCCACCCAAAAGGGAAAGCTCCCGACAATCCCCGACAAAGTCGCGGTTCACCTGCTTCAGGGCCTTCAGATTGTCCTTCCGGAAATCGGCAATCGTCTTGTAACTCGGACGGGCATTCTGGCACAGCCACATCACCTCGACATTGCAACGGGTTGCGGCTTCCAGTCTGCGGGAACTGTGGATACGGTTCTGGTAGCCATACATGTAAAGCTTCAGCAGCAATGCCGGGTCAAAGGGTGGTTGACCCGAACCGGAATGCGTCTCGGCATGCCGGAATCCCATTGCCCCGAGATCCAGCGAGTCGACATAGGCATCAATCGCACGAACCGGATTGTCGGCAGCAACATAATCGTCCAGGCATGGTGGCAGCAACTGCACCGTGGTACGGGACTGGACCTTCTGGTAACGTCGATTCGTCATCATGTATCCTTCTTTTGAAAAGATGAAAACATCCCTTTCCAGGGGAAAACAGGATGGATCCTACAGCGTGATTCCAGATGATGCAAGACCCCGGAAGGGCAAATGGGGCTGTTTTGGAAAAATATTTTTTGCCGGGTTATCAATCAGGTAGGACAGGCAATTAAAGTGTATGGAATCCTGTCTTGAACAGGTCGTCTTGAATACTTTCACAGTCTCAAATGCCATGGACGGGGATGCAATGGACGAAGGGATGATGATGGAAAAGGCACCTTCCGTTGCAGTGGGAGGTTCGGGCAAGATCGGAATCAGGAATGTCGATGACAGTTCGGAACCGGATGCCGAGCAATTCCAGCTGATCCGGGCCTACAAGGTAACATTCGATTCCACGGGAACGACTGATGGTGGCCTGATGTTCGGTGCAGGGATGTCCATTCGGGACGATACCACTGAAACCGATGATGGCGGTCCCGTTGTAAGGGGTTCCCATGTATTCGTTGGCGGAGCAGATGGTTCCTGGAAACTGCAGTTCGGTGACAATGAACAGGGCATCGACCTGGTCGGCGGCTTTGGTCTTTTCCGTAATATCTTCTATGGTGGTTATGATACAACCATTGCACTGTCTGGTTCATTCGGGAATACCCAGTACAGGATTACCACCGCAGACCCGGGAATTGAAATTCCTGTGAGAACAGCAGGTTTCAATCTTCCTGAAAATTCTGCTGCACGTGATGCCTACGGTGCTGCCAGGGATGCGGATAATAACTGGTCAATCGGTGTCCGTCATTCGATCGACAAGACCAGTGTCGGGGTTGGCATGGATTCCGAGGAAGGACTTGCCGTTGGTGTGGGTACCGACCTGTCCGGTGTAAGTACCTTTGTCTTCTGGTTCAAATCCGAATATAGGGGAGCAGTTTATGGTGGGCCGGCAGATGGGTCGGGTGACACTAGGTTTTCAAATGAATACACGGGTTTGGGTGTCAAGGCTTCGATGTCCGCAGGCGAGGGTGCCACTTTCTCGGTTGGATATTCCACTTCAAAGTATGATCAGATTGTTACGGTTGGGGGTTCAAGTGGAAGTGGGACTGCAAAAAACAAGATGATAGAGGTTGATTTCACCTTTGATCTTGGGGGTGGTGCCACCCTGAGTGCCGGTATTGACAAGAAGGATGATGAACACTTAAATTTCTCCGGAGGTTTAGCAAATCCATCCGTTGATCCATCAGAAAAGACAACGCTTGAAGCGGCAATTGCATTTTCCTTTTAGTTCACGGAAGGATAACGAATATAAGGGGGTAGATTTTACTGCCCCCTGATGTGGATGGAATTTGCCACAATAAGGGTTTGTCTACCTAAATATATAATTCCCGAAAGCTTATAACAGAAAAGTGTATCACCCAATCTCAAGAATAAAGATGATGCTAATCTGAGGGGTGATGAAGATATCGGGTAATAATCTTACTCGGATAAGGTACTATACCGTTAGTGTTCGCCTCTTGAAATACCTACCACACCAGTACGAGCAATTTCAATCAGTCCAAGCGGTTCCACCAGACTGGCAAACTTGTCAATCTTTTCCGAAGGTCCGGTCAATTCAAACACAAAACTTTCAAGGGTTGAATCGACAACCCGAGCCCTGAATATATCAGCTAGGCGAAGGGCCTCGACTCTATGATTGCCTTCACCCTTGACTTTCAACAAAGCCAACTCCCTTTCAACGGAAGGTCCTTCAATTGTCAGATCATGAACCTCATGTACTGGAACCAGCCGTTCCAATTGGGCCTTGATCTGTTCGATAACAGTGGGTTTACCCTTGGTCATGATGGTAATTCTGGATAGCTTTCCCTTGTGATCAACTTCGGAGACAGTCAGGCTTTCAATGTTATAGCCCCGGCCTGAAAACAAACCGATGACCCTTGCCAGTACACCTGCTTCGTTATCCACCAGAACAGTTAGGGTATGGACTTCAAGGATATCTTCGGTTGGATTCCTCAAATCGTAAGCTGATTTTCTGGAAACACCTTTTTTCAATCTTAGAGAATTCATTTTTCTTCCACCAAACTAAACGAGGACGGATCCTTCCTTACCAACCAGTTGATCTTCCTGGACCTGAACATCCTCTTCAAAAATCATTTTGTTGTGAGGTTCGCCAGATGGAATCATGGGAAAACAGTTTTCATGCTCCGTAACCTGGCAATCAACAATAACCGGACCATCAAAGGCTACCATTTCCATTATGGCCTCATCAAGGTCTGCGGGATTGGATATGACAATACCCCTGCAACCGAATGCTTCAGCCAATTTGACAAAATCTGGAAGTGCTTCTGACCATGAATGACTGTACCTTTCACCATGCAAGATTTGTTGCCATTGTCTAACCATGCCAAGACGTTTGTTGTTGACAATAAATTGCTTGATGGGGAGTCGGTATTGAACAGCGGTTCCCATTTCCTGCATATTCATCAACCAACCAGCATCACCGGAAACATTGATAACAAGTGAATCTGGATGAGCGACCTGTACTCCAATCGAAGCAGGGAGACCATATCCCATGGTACCCAATCCCCCAGAGGTCATCCATCGATTCGGTTCCTCCAATTTCATAAACTGGGCAGCCCACATCTGGTGTTGGCCAACATCAGTAATCAGAAACCGGTCATAAGTTCGTGTGAGTTCTTCCAGTCTTTGAATTGCATATTGAGGCTTGATCTTGGTTTCTGAATTAGTATAGCTCAAACAATCCCGGGTTTTCCAATGCTCGATCTTCCGCCACCATTTGTCAACTTCAAGCGAGTTGGTTTTCTTGCCCTTGGATCGCCACAGTTCAAGAATCTGTTGCAAGACAATTCCAGCATCCCCAACAATGGGTATTTCGGTTGGAATAACCTTGTTGATTGATGATCTGTCAATATCAATATGGGCTTTGGTTGAACCGGGGCTGAAATCACTTACGCGTCCCGTAATCCGGTCATCAAATCTTGCTCCGACATTGATCATCAGGTCACATTCGTACATCGCAATGTTTGCTTCATATGTACCATGCATGCCAAGCATTCCAAGCCAATGGGAACCGGATGCGGGATAGGCACCCAATCCCATGAGGGTGGATGTAATCGGAAATCCGGTTTCATCAACCAATTCTTGCAGGGTCTGGCATGCTTGTACACCGGAATTTATGACTCCACCTCCAGTGTAAAATATTGGCCTTTCGGCGGTTTCCATCAAACTGACCAGAAATTCTATTTCGTCAGTATCACCCTTGGTTCTGGGATTATATTTGCTTTTCGGTGCGACATCGAGAGGGACATAATTACCTAAGGCAAATTGAACATCCTTGGGAATATCAATGAGTACGGGGCCCGGTCTACCGTGCAAGGCAACATGAAAGGCTTCATGAAAGGCCGGCCCTAAGGCATCAGTTTCCTTAACCAGCCAATTATGTTTGGTACAGGGACGGGTAATGCCAACCGTGTCAGCTTCCTGAAAAGCATCGTTGCCAATCATGAAAGTTGGAACCTGACCGGAAATAACAACAAGTGGGATTGAATCCATCAAGGCGTCGGTTAATCCAGTAACTGCATTTGTTGCACCGGGGCCGGAAGTAACGAGCACAACTCCAGGTTTCCCAGTTGACCTGGCGTAACCCTCGGCAGCATGAACAGCTCCCTGTTCATGCCGAACCAGAAAATGACGGATTTCATTTTGCTGGAATATTTCGTCATAAATTGGCAGGACAGCACCACCGGGATAACCGAATACCGTGTCTACACCATGGTCCTTGAGGGCTTGAACAACCATTTGTGCCCCTGTCATCCGGGGGTATTTCGTCTTGCTATTTTCAAGTTGATCCATGGTTTGATTTACCTTTCTGATTTCATCAGGATTGTAGATAATTTGGTAGAAGAAATTCTGACTTGCAAAACTAAATGGAGCAGGGAACTTCGAATGTTACTAAAGGTATCCTCAGCCGTTTTCCAAATGGCTTGAAAGCTCATTGGCTCCCCCAACATAATTTCCCTCCAGCCATATTTGTGGTACGGTTATGGGTGTCTTGGGTCCCACGATGGGTTTCACCCTAGCCAGCATTTCATAAAGTGACAGGGGTTCTTTCACCACATCATGATAGGTGAAGTCAATATTTGACTCACTTAACCTTTGCTTGGCCTTGGTACAATGTGGGCAGGTAACCTTGCCGAACAATTTGTTGCCCTTGATGGAAGTTCGCTTGACATAAGCATTGATTACGGCTTCGGTCAAAACCCCTCTGTTCAGGGCATTGCCTTGATTGACCACCTTGCCATCAACGATTACTA
>CAZHIL010000208.1:0-3071 GCA_964532985.1 uncultured Albidovulum sp.
GTATACGAAGGGGCACCGACACCAGTCACCCTCTTCCTGGCCACGGCACCCAAGGTGGCTGCCATGATTTTGTTTGCCAGATTGTTGATGGAAGCCTTTGGCCCGGTTGCCGATGATTGGCAACTGATCGTTGGCGGAATTGCCTTTGTATCCATGTTCCTGGGTTCGATAGCAGCCATCGGTCAGATTGATATCAAGCGTCTTATGGCCTATTCCTCAATTGCCCATATGGGTTATGCCCTCATGGGGATTGCATCGGGAACGGAGAAGGGATTTCAGGCCATGCTCATTTACATGGTGATCTATACGATCATGAATTTGGGCACCTTTGCCTTCATTCTTTCGATGCGCAAGGGAGGCAGGCCTGTATCTGACATATACTCACTTGGCATGTACTCTAAGCAAGCTCCGGTTCAGGCCTTTTCCCTGTTGCTGTTAATGTTTTCGCTGGCCGGTATTGTTCCCCTGATCGGTTTCTTTGCCAAACTCTATGTCTTTCTGGCCGTTATCGAGGTAGGCATGTACTGGTTGGCACTTGGAGGGGCAATAGCTTCGGTAATTGGTGCCTATTATTATCTGCGTCTTGTATATTTCATGTATTTTGGTGAAGAGGGTGAAAGTCTTGATGATAACATGACCAGGACATCCCAGATTACACTGGTACTTTCCGGTGTTTTCGTAATAGTTGGGGTAGCCAACCTGTTTGGAATCATAGATATCAGTCAGGCAGCAACAGCCATGTTGTTCAACTAGGAAAATGATTTGGAGAGAAACTACGAAATTCTTAGTTTTGACAGGTTGGAAAGTACCAATTCGGAAGCAATAAGGCATATTTCAGGATTTACCAAACCCATTTGGATCTGGACGAAAACCCAAACCAGGGGGCGAGGCAGATCAGGCAGGAACTGGCATTCCGGTTCGAAAAATTTTTTTGCAACCTACCTTCAGAAGCCCAATGAACCCTTGAGGGATATTCCCCTGAGGTCATTCCTGGCTAGTTTGGCTCTTCATGAAACACTGTGTGCCTTTACCGAATTCAAGCATGATTTTTATTTGAAATGGCCTAATGATGTCATTTTGTCCAGAAAGAAGGTTGCGGGTATCCTGCTGGAAAATAACAGACAATCGGACGAGAATTATTTGATAACCGGATTTGGTGTCAATCTCCATGAGGTTCCAACCCTGGAAGATGCATCCGTAAGGAAATACGACCCGGGAAGTATTGCACATCTGACAGGTTTTGATATTTCCAGCAGGAAATTCTTGGACAGGTTGATTCAAAAAGTAAATAAATACGAGGAAGTCTATCATTCTGATGGATTTTGGCGTATTCGTGAATTATGGCTTGAAAGGGCGTTTGATTTGGGAAAAGGGATTTTCTTCAAACATGGCAAGATTGAAATAAGGGGAATATTCGAAGGTATCGACCATAATGGAAGGGCTATTGTTGTGACTCCGGATGGTATCAAGTATTTCTCGGCGGGTGATATGTTTTTTGAGGACTCGAAAGATGTTGTTGGCAATTGATGTAGGAAATACAAACACCGTATTTGCGATCATAGAGGGAAGTACAACCCTGGAAAGTTGGCGTTGTTCCACCTACACTGCCAGAACGAGTGACGAATATTATGTCTGGTTGGAGCCCCTCATTGGATTAAAGGCAAGCATACAGGACATTGAATCAGTTATTATCTCTTCAGTTGTTCCAGGGGTCTTGTTCAACCTTGAACAACTAAGTCAAAAGTATTTTGATACCGAACCCATCATAGTGGGTACCGGTAATTGTCGTCTGCCTGTAGAAGTCAGGATTGATCTAGGCGTTCATGTAGGTTCAGACAGGCTTGTCAACAATGTATCGGCCTTTGAACAATTTGGCGGGGATTTGATTGTAGTTGATTTTGGTACAGCCACCACATTTGATGTTGTTGACAATGATGGGGCATATATCGGAGGAGTCATCTCTCCTGGAATTGATCTTTCTCTTCGTGCGCTCCATGAAGCTGCTGCAGCACTCCCGCATGTAGGTGTTGAGATACCTCCTTCGATCATTGGTAAAAATACGCTTGATTGCATGCATTCGGGCATTTTCTGGGGCTACGTGAGTCTAATTGAAGGTATCTGCAGAAGAATTCAGGAAGAACAAGGACGGGATTTGAAAGTTATCGGGACAGGTGGGTATTCCACAATCTTGGCCCAAGCAGATCACCTGTTTGACAAGTTGGATGCAGACCTGACCATTCACGGTCTAGCAGTTATCTATAACTATAATGCTTTTGGAACGAATGACCAAGCCTAGACTGATATATCTTCCCTTTGGGGGTGCCGGTGAAATCGGCATGAACATGTATGTCTACGGGTATGGTCCCCAGGACAGGGAGCAGTTCATTGTAGTGGATGCGGGTGTCTTGTTTCCCGATATGGAAACGGCCCCGGGTGTGGACCTTATAATCCCTGATTTTTCCTGGTTGGTCGAGAGAAAATCCCGGGTAGAGGCAATTTTCATAACCCACGGCCATTTGGATCATCTGGGTGCCATTTCCTTTTTGACTGGTGAATTGGATGTACCAGTCTATGCACGTGAATTTTCCAGGCAAATTGCCTTGGATCGGATTGACGAATATGGTGGCAATCAAAGTCAGTTTCACTCGGTTGACATCTATCCGGATAAAATTACGGCTGGTCCATTTGAAGTTTCCTATGTACCCATATCCCATTCAATACCAGAATCCTCCAGCCTGATCATTGATACACCCGATGGGCGAATTATACATACTGGTGATTTCAAATTAGATCATGAACCGGTTATTGGTGAACCCTTTGAAGAGGAATTATGGGAGGAAATATGTAGCGAGAAGATACTGGCCCTGATATGTGATTCCACCAATGCCTTGACTCCCGGAAAAGGCAGATCCGAGGCCTCGATTGGTACAAATCTTGATCAACTTATACAGGAATGTGAAGGGATGGTGATTGCCACGACATTTGCATCCCACATTGCCAGGATTTACCAGATAGCTCAAGCAGCCGAACTTTGTGGACGGAATGTGGTCCTGCTGGGGCGAGCCATGAAC
>CAZHIL010000209.1:0-3942 GCA_964532985.1 uncultured Albidovulum sp.
TGAATTTACTGCTCGCTTGAATTGCCTTCGGCTTTATGGCCGTCTTGTTGGAAACTGAAATAGGCTTGACTTTCAGGATATCAACTACAACAATGCAAATTGTTCAGGATATTGAATGATTGGGTACCTGAATAGTTACATCTTTTGAATTCAGAAGTCAAAATGTCTGTTGTACCTTGGGATAGAATTTATAATCATCCCAAGAATTTGAAATTCCTTATTGATGCTACAGCACAAGAAGGTACAACAAATAATTATGATCTTTCGCGGCCCATGAGAAGAAAAAATCATAATCCTTAATATTAATCTCAGCGTTTGATTATGAAAAGGAAATTTATATTCCTAGAGCACTAAATAAACTAACAAGTAAAAATTGATATATCTCAATTCATCAGAAAGTGTTTTTTGAGGATGATTAGTGACGTAACCTTCAGTACTTGTTTTTTTTGAATGTAGAAAAGAGCAATACCATTTGACTGGATATGAGAATATGACAAGTCAAAAATGATACCGATAGTAATAGGGAGTTAATTTGATCTTGCCAAGAAAAGTGCATAAGTCTTTGAATTAGGGGCAAATGTAGCAGCATTCAGATTCTAGGTTTTACAAAAAGAATTGTATTATAAGTAATCCAAAATCGCACAATATCTGTTAAATTACTAAATTTCAATTATGGACAACACATACAATCTGGATGGTTCCTATAAACCCACAATAAAGCGATTTGCTGATCTTAATGGACCGGACTTTTATCCGACACCATCTTGGGCAACGCATGCATTGATTGACAATGAAATCTTAACGGGAGATATTTGGGAATGTGCCTGTGGTGATGGCTCAATGTCTCGTGTCTTGGAAGAAACTGGTTGTACTGTCCAAAGTACTGACCTTTATGATAGGGGTTTTGGTGAATCGGGTGTGGATTATTTATTGACTGCGCGTAAAGTTGATAATATTATCACAAACCCACCCTTTCACAGTGCTGAAGGCTTTGTAAAGAAGGGGGTAGTTGAGGCTAAACACAAGTTTGCATTGTTACTTCGCTTAGCTTTTCTTGAGGGTGTTAATCGAGCAAATACAATTTTCTCAAAAACACCTCCAAGCCGCGTTTGGGTCTTCAGTGAACGCATTACCTTCTATCCCAAGGGAATAAGTGCAAAAAGTGGTGGAACAACAGCATATGCCTGGTTTGTATGGGATAAATATCACATAGGAAATACCGAATTAAGGTGGTTGAAACCAGGGTATAAAGCAAAATTCAGTACTAGTTCTGCTGATTAATATAATGCCTTCCAGCATCTGTAATTCTCAAACCTCTTCTTGCTCGACAGTAGACCGCATAACCATCATAAACAATATTCCCTCTGGTATCTCGGTGAGATATCATATTCCTGACTTTCTGTGAAAAATATGTATCATTTCTTCCATCAAGTATTTCCATATCCGGACCACCTGGATTAAGTGCATTTGTAAGGTGATTAATTAATTCACTTGTTGTAGCAAAACCATTTGGTTGTCGATATAAGAATTGCAGAGTTGGTATCATTAGTTCTGTTTCGCTAATTCTTCTATACATAACTATTCCTTAATAAATTTACACTAGGATTTTCAAGCAAGTATATTTACCTAAATATTGTTTGGCCTTGATGAAAATCAACCTTCTCCTCACCCCAATTCCAGTATCTAATTTTACCGAATAAACTTGCCATTCCTATTCTAAAGCCTTCATCCTCCGAAATTCATTTATGGTTTGCTTGATCCCTTCCCTTAAAGGGATTTGGGGTTTCCAACCCAATTTGTTTATTTTTGAGGAATCCAAGAGTTTTCGGGGAGTTCCATCAGGTCTGGTGGTATCGAATTCATAACCCTTGGTATAGCCACATAATTCGGCGATCAGGTTGGCAAGTTCTGCAATGGACAATTCTTCTCCAGAACCCAGATTGACATGCTCATGGCCATTGTAGTGTTTCATCAGAAAAACCAGGCTGTCGGCACAATCATCGACATGCAGAAACTCCCTGAGTGGAGTACCCGTTCCCCAGACATCGACTGTATCATAATCATGTTCAACGGCTTCACAGAATTTTCTGATCAGGGAAGCCAGAACATGACTGCTTTCGGGATGATAATTGTCACCAGGACCATAGAGATTGGTGGGCATGGCCGATATGAAATCCAACCCATACTGTTCCCGGTAGGCCTGACAGAGTTTTATACCTGCTATCTTGGCAATAGCATACCATTCGTTGGTGACTTCAAGCTGTCCTTCAAGCAATTCGCTCTCCCGAATGGGTTGCTTGGCGAATTTCGGATAAATACAGGATGAACCCAGAAACAGGAGTTTCCCTACATCATTAGTGGCTGCACTTTTAATGACATTTGACTGGATGGCCAGATTGTCTGCCAGGAAATCCACCGGATATTGTGAATTCGCCAAAATGCCACCCACCTTGGCAGCAGCCAGAAACACATAGTCCGGCCTGTTCTCCTTGAACCATTTTTCAACAGGCACCTGCCGTGTCAGATCAAGTTCGGTCCTGTCTGCCGTCAATATCGTACATTCTTCTTTGACCAACCTGCGAACGAGTGCCGATCCCACCATGCCATTGTGACCGGCCACAAATACACGTTTGTTTTTGAGGGTTGTCATTTAGAGGGGATTTGCCTTTTGTTCGACAGCCAGATCGGCATCAACCATTTCCCTGACCAGTTCATCGAACATCACCTTGGGTTGCCAGCCCAATTTGGTTCTTGCCTTAGAAGCATCACCGAGCAATGAACTGACCTCGGCAGGCCGGAAGTATTTCGGATCCACGTAAATGATGCCGTTTCCCTTGTCATCATAACCGACTTCATCAATCCCCTCGCCCTTGAACGTAATGTTCATCTGCAAGAAACCTGCAGCCTCCCTGATCAAATCCCTGACCGAGTACTGAACACCGGTTGCTATGACATAATCTTCAGGCTTGACCTGCTGGAGTATCATCCACATCATTTCGACATAATCCTTGGCATGCCCCCAATCCCTTTTGGCGTCAAGATTGCCAAGGACCAACTTGTCTTGAAGACCTAGCTTTATTCTAGCCAACCCTCTGGTGATTTTCCTTGAGACAAAGGTCTCTCCCCTTAAGGGGCTTTCGTGATTGAACAATATGCCATTGCAGGCATAAAAACCAAATGCCTCGCGGTAATTGATCGTAATCCAGTGTGCATACAGTTTGGCTGTTGCATAGGGGCTTCGGGGATAGAAGGGAGTGGTTTCCGTTTGTGGGGTCTCCCGTACCAGACCGTATAATTCGGAAGTTGATGCCTGATAGAACCTCGTTTCCTTTTCCATTCCCAGGTTTCTCATGGCCTCCAGCAACCGCAAGGTACCCAGTGCATCTGAATTCGCCGTGTATTCTGGTTCTTCAAATGAAACCGCAACATGACTTTGGGCCGCCAAGTTGTAGATTTCATCCGGCCTTGTGGCGTTCAGTACATGCATCAGGCTACTACTGTCTGTCATGTCCCCATGATGGAGTACGAATTGACCTGACAATCCAGGCTCACCTTCGAACAGGTGATCAATTCTTGCCGTATTGAAAAGTGATGTACGTCTTTTTATGCCATGTACCCGATAACCCTTGTCCAAAAGGAATTCGGACAAATACGCACCATCCTGACCCGTTATCCCTGTAATCAGGGCTACCTTATTATTCAAATTTCCTGTACCTACGAAAAATTAATCAATCTTTGAAATATAGATACTAACCGTGTGAACAAACAAGACAAGTATTCTTATTCACATATATTCCATCTAAACATAACCGGGATTTAACCCACTTCATTCTGATAATAAGTTATCCACAACAAAATTATACCCTCCTTACATTTGTTGACTGAAGTTTCACCATTCACTGCTATGACCAAATTATGGTCACCAGATTTACTACAATATTT
>CAZHIL010000210.1:0-1557 GCA_964532985.1 uncultured Albidovulum sp.
GTTAAGGGAATCGAATTCAGATGATAGATTCTGGATAATATCAGAACGATTCATACCATTTTCCTCGCTAATCATTGGTATTAGTTCAGCACAAGACTGACTCAAAAGCATTTTTGCGGGCAAATCCGAAGTGGAAAAATAGGTATATAACCCGATTTATTTTGTCAGTTTTAAACCCGCATATAAACCAGAATAAAGAATCCTGAACAATAAATCAAAACCTTAATTCATTTATTGCTAAATCTTCCAACAGTAGGGACTTATTCATTCTTGCTTTCAAGGGCCTCACCGAGAATATCTCCAAGAAGTCCACCAGTATCATTGGAAGAATATTTTTCAACGGCTTCCTTAGCTTCCTTCATTTCAAGCAGACGAATGGAGAGCCCCAACTTTCTTGAGGAAGAATCTACGTGGGTGATTTGGGCTTCAACCTCTTGACCTACCTTGAATTTGCTGGGAAGTTGATTGTCCATATCCTTGCCAAGATCGTTTCGCTTGATGAGCGTGGTAATTCCCTTGAGTTCTACCTCAATGGCATTATCAAGAATTTCGGTGACGTTTACCGTGACCGTTTTGCCCTTGAAAAGCCCACTGGTTGCTTCCAAAAATGGATCCGTTTCCAGATCCTTGATGGAAAGCGCTACCCTCTCCTTGTCTACATCAATCTCGCTAACGACAACCTCGACCACATCTCCGGGATTGTATTCGCTGACAAGTTCACTGCCTGGTTTGTCCCAACTCAAGTCCGAAAGATGGATCATGCCATCTATATCGTAATCAAGCCCGACAAAAAGCCCGAACTCAGTGATGTTTTTGATTTCTCCTTCCAGTCTGGTGCCTCGTGGATATTTTTCAGCAAATTCCTGCCAGGGATTGGGCATGGTCTGCTTGAGACCAAGTGAAATCCTTCTTTTTTCCTTGTCTATATCCAAGACCATCACTTCAACTTCCTGGGATGTGGAAACCAGTCTGCTGGGGGTAGAGTTCTTTTTGTTCCAAGACATTTCGGAGATGTGGATAAGCCCTTCAATACCTGGTTCTAGTTCAACAAAAGCGCCGTAATCGGTAATATTGGTTACATGGCCCTTGTGCTTGGTTTGAACCGGGTAGTTTTCGTCAACAGTAAGCCAGGGATCTTCTCGAAGTTGCTTGATGCCAAGTGAAATTCTCTGGGATTCCTGATTGATGTTGACAACCCTGACCTTGACGGTTTTATTGATGCTTACCACTTCGGAAGGATGTTTGATTCGACCCCAGGACATATCGGTAATATGAAGCAAGCCATCAACACCTCCCAGATCAACAAATGCACCATAGTCGGTAATGTTTTTGACGGTGCCTTCAATTATTTCCCCTTCGGTGAGTTTATTGACAATTTCGGCACGGAGTTCAGCACGGCTTTCTTCAAGAATGGCTCTTCTTGAAACAACAATATTATTCTTGTCCCGGTCCATTTTCAGAATGGCAAACGTTTCCAATGTCCCCATGAGAGTTTCGATGTCCCGCATTGGTCGGATATTTACCTGTGAACCCGGCAGGAAGGCGATGACCCCACCC
>CAZHIL010000211.1:0-1779 GCA_964532985.1 uncultured Albidovulum sp.
GATGTAGCTGAAAGGACCGATTACAGGGAATATCGTGGAGATCTGGAAATAGATTTCAACAACCGTTGTGGTTATTGTGATGACAGCTCTGCATTAGTTGATCCCATTACATTTCATATTGACCATTTTGCACCGAAGAGCAATTTTCCAGAACTGGAAACCTCTTATATCAACCTCGTTTATTCCTGTCGTTTCTGCAATGTGAGCAAATCCAATAAATGGATAGGAAATGACCCAGCTGTTTCTAATAATGGTCAAAGGGGATTTGTTGACCCATGTAACCAAGATTATGACAATCATTTGAAACGATCTCCAGAAGGAAGAATTGTACCAAAAACTGAACTTGGGATATATATGTTTCTAAATCTTAAACTTTATCTTCGACGTCATGAATGCCTTTGGGTGGCACGGAAATTAATTGGTTTAAGGGAAGAAGTTGACCGATTGATTGAAAGAATTGAAGAAAGAATTGAACAGGGAGAATCTTTCTGGGATGGTGAATATCTTCTCTTGTTAAGATCTTTCAAAAAATTAACCCATGAATATGATAGGTACCTAGCTCTCGTCTGGAACCGAAATGGCTAAAAATGAAATAAGATATTCGGGGGCTGTATATACACCAGAACAGATAGCCAATTCCATAGTTGCTCGTTGCGAAGAATTATTGGAAAGAAACAATAATCTTCGAGTCCTTGAGCCCAGCGTAGGGGATGGTTCATTTGTACGTGCTTTGCATACTTCAAATATCGATGTTTCAACCGTTTCGGTTGTCGATCTTGATAAAGAGGTTATTGATGAGTTGCATTCAAAATCCAGTTTCTTCAGATTTCCCCTGAGGCTTTACCACAACGATTTCCTGGAATTTGCCATGAGGTATGAAGATGGCACTCCTCCAGATCTGATCATCGGAAATCCACCCTTCATCAGCTACCGTAATTATTCTGATGAATTTAGACAAAATTCCACTCTACTGGCCAACCAGTGTGACGATTCAGTAAATTACTTCAAGAATGCCTGGGTTGCCTTCGCCCTTACTGCTGAAAAGCTTTTGGCAAAAGATGGTTTGTTGGCCTTTGTTCTGCCCTACGAAATTCTGACTGTTGAATATGGACATTTTTTTCTTCAATCCCTGCAGGAAAGCTTCCACCGAATTGATATCCATGTCTCCCACCAAAGGGTTTTTGCTGAAATAGATCAGGATGCCATAATCCTAATTGCCAACCGTAAAGATAGAATGGAACCGGGTGTATTCATACACAGGACTGATTCATTTACAAAACTTGAAACGGGTGAAGGTAAAAGAATACAACTTCTGGAGGGTCCTCAAAGGGGTCTGGAAATGAATGCCTTCCTGTTGGATGATATGGAACTTGATACATTACGGGAGATTCGTCAAAGTTGTTCCTCGATTTCCGATTATGCCGGAAGCACTCCGGGGCTGGTAACTGCTGCAAACGATTTCTTTATCAGGAACTTGGATGAGGTCCGGGAACTTGGTCTGGAGGATTATGCACAACCCATTCTCAGGCACAGTTCCTTCATCAATGGAAGCCCGGTTTACCGAAATGCGGATCATAAAAAGATCACTTGCCAGGTACCTTCCCAATTCCTTCACTTTCAAGGAGATTTTAAAAAGCTCTCAAAAAGTGCAAAGGATTATATTAAGTCAGGCGAAAAGCAAGGGCTTCATCGTCGGTATAAATCCATGATTCGCGACAACTGGTTTGAAGTTCCATTGGCAAATCCCAAACCGGGTTTCATATTCAAAAGATCCCACAG
>CAZHIL010000212.1:0-5547 GCA_964532985.1 uncultured Albidovulum sp.
GTACATGCTCCTTGATAAATTGTGATTTAAATTTCTCCAGCTGTAGAGATTCAGGAGAAATATTTTTATCTTGTATCTTTAAAAATAATTCTCGAAATAAGTTACGAATTCCACTAAAACTTCCATTCATACGATTCTCAAAACAAACTTCTGGCATGGTGCTAAAGAAATATTCTTGCTCTTCTATTACTTTTCGATAGTCGTCCCACGGATATGTAACAATGCCATTCACACGGCTTTGTGCTGTTCTCAATTCTTGCCACCTTGTTTCGCTATCAGTAACGATTATTGAACCAGTTGACTGGGCGATAAATAATGCCATCTCAAAATTGGGAGCCAAACTGCCAATCATAAACAGGCCACTCTCTGAGAAATCATATTCCTGTAATAATACCAGAGGGTCTTGCTCATTAAGAACCTTCCTATACTCAAGCAAGGCTTCGAGTTCATCATTAGAAATTTCAGGCAATGCTTGACGAATTCGATGGATCTGCTTTTCTCTGGGTAGCATTCTCAGGATTCTGTTAAAATCGTCTTTATTCATTATCTTTAGCAATTCTTTTTCATTTTCATCAATAATCTGACTATCTCTCCGATGCTCAGCCATGGCTCTCATCTCAAGATGAAGTAGGTTATCAAATGAACATGGATCTGGAATGAAGTTAACAACACCAGCCCTTATAAAAGGTTGAAGTAATAAAAACAGAAAAATATTTTTTAGTACTTGATACTTATGCTTATTAGGTGAATCTAAAGGACTTAACTCAGGTTTGACAGTATTTGGATTAATAAATGGGTGCTGTATCAACAACTCATCAAAATATGGTGCTACACAAAAACCAAATAGTGTTCTAGGGTCCAGTACTCCAGTATAGAGTGCTCTAAGTGTGTTATCCGGTTTTGGAAGCAAACTCAATATGTCAGTATCAATAGGCCAAAGGGAACCGTAAAGCCTGTGTATTTTAGAAATCTGCTCATTGCCTAATTCACGTCTAACATCATCCCAAGTTTTTCCTTTATTGAAACCAAGAATGTCTTCAATACCATTGTAAAATATGAGATTCCGCTCACGGATACTCAACATATTCCACGCAGTCCGTAAACTTTTGGGTTTCCCAAGGCAGCATTTTTTATATTTCTTTCCACTACCACATCCACAAGAATCATTCCTTCCGATGGTCTTTTCCGACACTTCCTTCCTTAGATACTTATTCTCGGGAACAGGTCTTCCATATTCATCCTGATAATAGGTAGTGCCATCTTCATACCCAACAAGCATTTCGCCACCAAAAAGGAACATTCCATCTACTGGTGGTAATAAGATTGCTCTAAGGTCTTGCCAATTATTTGAAACTAATTTTTCTGGATATAACCATTCTTCGTTGGATGCAGCTATATATCGGCGTGCTCGCGACTTCAATATCCTGTTAATTGTAGCCACTTCATTTTCATTAAACTGACGGGATCGAATCAACGCATCAGTTCTAAACATGCTATCCCTGAAAAAACGCGCAAATGTCCTTTTTTCAAGCGGATTTTCATTATCTGGGTCTTTTGCATATTCAAGATTGGTCAGTAAAAGACAGTGATTTTCATCCAGAGGAAATAATGTCTGAGTTGCTTTTAGTTCAATAGACGGGTCATTCGGATAAACACAATATTCACTGGAGGGGTCGCAGGCATAATTGTAAACGGTTACGGGATGATCAGTGAGGATAAATTTGATTGTAGAATTTACTGCGGAAACAATCTCCCTAACACCTTCTGCCCAGAGAGTACAATGCATTTTTCTAAATGCTTGCATCTCAACCATTAGATCAATCTGGTTCAGGTTAGGATATCGATCTTTAATCCAGTCAAGACCTTTTGGTGTACGTAGTTTTTGTGAATCAATGAATGAATAAAACTCTATGAAGTTTTCATACCACCCTCTAGGGTCATCATCAATATAGGCACGAATAGCTTTAGCTCCTGTGTTATCAATTTTCCCAAACAGGAATCTCTCTATTTCATCATTTATGTGGCTACCGAAAAAGGTCGTGTAAAGATCGGTTTGATAAAAGCATTGAGATGTTGAACGTAGCCATTTAGAACTTAGTATTTTGTCTGTGCCATCTGGAAGTGTTATTGTTTCTGGATTAAGGTCTAAGTAATGAAGTTTGTTTGATTTCCCAAAAAGGAATCCTCGTTGATACCACTGGGGTACATAATGGTTATCTCTAGACTCAACTTTTTTCACAGGCTTCCTTTATGTTATTGCTCAGCTTGTTTATCAAAGCAACCAAATGGTAAATGTCGTTGTCTGAGACTACAATTCGCTGCCTTTCTTTATAGGTTTTGTCGTTTGATTTTTGAATATATCGTGCATCAACAATGCCTTCACTATGAGAAAGTAGGTGGCGTTTTTCGAAAAGTATAACCAGTGAATTCATTTCATCCATGGATAACCAGTCTTCATATCCACTACCTATAGCCTTCCTCCAATATTCACTCCCCTGTTTCAATCGCTGGAATGTATTTATAGGCGGCTTTCCGAATTGCTCGTACATACCATCACAATATTTCTGAAAAGCAACAACACCATCTTGTAGACAAGACTCAAGGGTTGAGCGGCAGGTAATCTCAGCATTGTCCTTGCCTGAGGTTCCTTCTATAGCTGCTTTTACAATATCAATACAATCTTTCTTCACTCTAATTTTTCTCAAGGAGTCGGAGAATGTTTTTAGCACGGAATTATAGCCACAGGCTGGACAAAAATAAGCACTTCCAATAACAGCAAAACGTGAGGAACATTTTTCACATGTTATTTCTAATTGCATTAATTCAGCTGCTTGTGCTGGAATAATGTGGGTTCGTTTGGTTCCCCCTTTAATATCCATAGACATAGAGATCAAACTACCTCTCCGTTGTCTTCGGTTAAAATTTCTTGCGTCAACTCTCATCGCTTTATTTATTCGCCCTGCTATCATTGCGAGTGCTTCATTTTCTACATGCTTAATTTGGTCTTTAGTTAACCACTGGTCGGACGGTGCCTCATGCCGGCAGAATGGGCACCATACTGCCTCATCTTTGAAGCTGTTTGCCCAGTCTTCTTCATGAACTTTAACAAGAACTCACAGTTTTCTGCGGGGCACTGCCTATCCACATAGCCCATTTCATCAGAGTGAATTGGAACAAAAACCTTTGTGGTCTGTTCTAATCTTTTCAGTTCCTTTAACAATTCATCAAACACGCTCGTTTCCCTAAAACGAAATCATATTTGAAAACGGTTTGACGCTAAACGATAACGTTTCATACCTTGATTACCCTTGTTTCTTACCAAGATTGAAATGTTGGATTTGAACCCCAATCGTTTGCATTGCGCACCACCACCAACCTATATTGAACTCAACAAAACATCAAGAGCGGAAAGAATTGCAATTTGGGAAATGCCTAACCAGTATATCATTGGCAACATCTTATCCCCAAGCATTGGTTTTTTTGTATTACTTAGGTGACGGGGTAGAATCCTCTACCCCTTTCTAATATATCTTCCCGACCATAACCAAAATTTTGTTGAGAAGCAGAGAACAATAATGAACAGTAAATTACTCTTCTACAAAAAACGGCTTGGTGACTTGATACAGGCTTATGAGAAAAAAATACGAGAAGAGATTGTGAGCTGGGAAAAGAACAAGGTCTTGGCAGCTAGTGAACATGATTTAATTGAATATCTTGTTGAGAAATACACCTTGGATGCTCCAAATCTTCTGCCTGATAATAAATTTATAGATAGTGAAGGAGAAACCAAAATAGATGTGAGCAATCGCATTGAGTACGGATATGGATGGGGAGACGATTCCTATGTTTCTGGTTCTTTTGTAAAAGTGGGAATCCCCTTTAAAGGCGATGCTGATCTTTTTGATTACCAGGCCTCAACATTTTCTGTGAATCCACCACGTTGTCAAATTGCAGGATCCAATTTAATCCTAACATTTAAGGATGTCGAACTCAAACCTGAGCAAATAAAACAGGAAACAAATAACTTTATTAAACAAATTGAAAATTACCTTGGGTACACTAGAAGTGACTGTCAAAATTGGAACAATCGTATTCGGAGTACTGCGGAGCAACATTTGCGTGCACATAAAGAAAAACTTCTCAAACATGAGAACCTAGTTAAAGCACTTGGTATTCCAATAAAAAGGAGAACTGATACATCTACGGTCTTTTCTGTGCCGATAAAGCGCAAAAAACGACCTGTCTTCCCACCACCAACACCCAAGGGAGCCTTTAAGCCTGAACCCAGTCTGCCTGATGATGAATATAATTACATCCTTAGTGTAATTGAACGCTTGGCAAAAAGTATTGAACGAAGTCCAAGTACATTCGCTGACATGGGAGAGGAACAAATAAGGGATATCATTTTAGTGGATTTAAATGGTCATTATGAGGGGAATGCAACTGGAGAAACATTTAATTCCCAGGGTAAGACAGACATATTGATACGTGAAAAGGATCGTAATGTTTTTATCGCCGAATGCAAATTCTGGAAGGGGAAAAAGGAGTTACATGCAGCAATTGACCAGATCCTCGGTTACCTAACCTGGAGAGATTCAAAAACTGCACTGTTGATATTCAGTAAAAACATGGACTTCTCAAACGTATTGTCCAGTTTGGCAGAAAATATTCCCAAGCATTCAAATTTCAAAAAAGAGCTACAGAAGGTCAATGACAATCATGTTCGTTATTTATTCGGCCGAAAAGGTGATCCGGGCATGGATCTTTATTTGGCTGTATTGGCTTTTAACATTCCAAGAAAAGATGTATAGACAAGAATCTCGAACTAGCCAAACATATTATAATCGATTTTGGTAGCTCAAACTGAGAATTCGACGCCGATAATGCCAATTATGTTAAGAGAGGAATAAAGTGGATTGGCATTGAAGTCCTTGGTAATAGATATTTCAGGCATTTTATAGAAGAGAGCTGATTCGAATTGGCGAAACCCTTGTGCTGAATCGGTGTTGGTATACGGTTATGGATTCAAGCACCCTCATGACGTAATTTCTTGTTTCAGAATAAGGTATGTGTTCTATCCAATCAATTATGCTATGAGTGCTTTCACCTGGTTTCCCGAGTGTTTTCAACCAATCGTTCAATCTACCGGGGCCGGCATTGTAGGCTGCATAGACCAAAACATTGATACCATCAAATTCCTCAAAAAGTACCTCCAGATAGGCTGAGCCGATTTGCATGTTGTATTCCTGGTCAAGCAATACGTCCTTGATTGGTCCCCTGATTCCCAAATCGTCAGCAATCTCCTCCCCTGTGTTGGGCAGAACCTGCATTAATCCTATGGCACCCTTGTGGCTGATCGCTTGGGGTCTGAATTCGGTTTCCTGTCGAATTATGGAAAGTGTAACTTCGGGTCTGGTAGGTAAATTTTGTGTAGCCAGATCGGGAATTGGATAGAGATAATCCAAAATCATATCGCCTTGTCTTGTGCCTTGCTTGGCTATTTTGACCGTTGAGAAGTTGGCTCCATGCGTTTGGGCTATTTGGGCA
>CAZHIL010000213.1:0-3372 GCA_964532985.1 uncultured Albidovulum sp.
TTTTCCTCCAAACCCGGAGGAAGGTCCATAAGGCTGGCAGCTTTTTCGAAACTGATTTCAACAGACCTCAGAAAAGATGGGTCGTTTTTGGACATTTTTTTCTCCCACAACACTTCGCCATATCATATCTCAATCCAACGAAGAATTTATAAAATATTTCTATTAACTCTAATCTGTTATTGCCAATGCTTGGAGAGAGTTTCAAGATAATCTTTTTGTGAGGAAGTGGGAAACAGGGTCTGAATCCTCCGAAAAGTGGTACCGCCTACTGGATTCGAACCAGTGACCTCTAGAGCCACAATCTAGCGCTCTCCCTACTGAGCTAAGGCGGCATAGATGGAAAAATAATTTAAAAACCTTCGTTTTCAACAAAGAGAGTTAACTCAAACAAGATAATTCCTACCAACCTGAGCAGGAATCGCCAAAATTGTTTTTGGCAAAGCACCTTACATTCAAGTATGTCGGTTTTACTTCAAACCCTGGAGGGCTATTCAATTTGATGTTCCCGGGATTCTAATCCCGGTCAAGGTCTAGGTTTAAATGGTAATACGTTATTGAACCTTTTATTCTCCCTTTGAAAATGCAATCTGTCCCCAGCACTCATTGCAAATTTTATCAACAGGGCTTTTCTCCTTGCTGCAGATATTTCCAATTTGGGCCCAAACCGGATGATTTCAGCACCGAATTCATCGGCAATGATCAAACCATTATTCTGTGGCAATATTACTTGTGGAAAATATCTGTCAACTGCAAAAAAGAAAGCATCGCAATAGGGTAGGTAATTTTCCCATTTATGATCGGACACAAAATCCGTCCTTGACGATTTGCACTCGACAATCCAAATTTGACCCTTGTTGTTTATGCCTATAACATCAACCCTTAGACCATTCGTGGGGGCAAACTCTTCCAAATAACTAAAACCCCTGTCCTTTAGGTGCTTGCCAACACCTTTGGCTAATTTTTGTCCATGGGTGGGAATGGGTAACATGAATTAACTTTTTACTTGAGAGTAGGTCTTGTTGGTTTGAAAATTTGGATTTTGTTTAATTCCCTTGTAAAGCGAAGACAAGTTAACACCATATATGTTTGGCAATATTTTTGAACCGGGTTTGTTTTGACAGGTAATATTTCAATTTTCAAAAGCGATTTACGCAAAGCAGCAAAAAGCAAGCGAAGCAGGATTTATTCTGTCAATTCAGAAAAAGACGCACAAAACCTTTTGGCAGACTATCTTCTTCAGAAGGTAAAGGTACATCAAATCATAGCCAGCTATAGCCCCATTCAATCCGAAATCAACCCCATGGGAGCTATCGATAGGATGGCAGAAAGGGGATACCCACTCTGCCTACCGGTTGTGGTTGAAAGGAACCAACCTCTGAAATTCAGATCTTGGAGGGTCAACGATGAATTGATTGTGGGCGATTATGGAGTTTCCATTCCCAGCAGTGGAAAATGGGTTGTCCCGGAGGTAATTATTATACCTCTTCTGGCTTTTGATGATAAAGGATTTAGACTGGGGTATGGTGGTGGATTTTATGATCGCACCTTGGAGAAGCTGAAAAGGGAGAAAGAGGTAAAGGCTGTGGGTTTTGCCTTTTCCGGACAATATTGTGTGGATATACCTCGGGATGAATATGACCATAAACTGGATACAATTGTTACTGAGCAGGGAATAACAGAGTTTGGTAAACCACAATAAAGGAATGATTAAATGCGGATACTGTTTTTAGGAGATGTCTTCGGAAGAAATGCCCGTGATAAGGTTGCCTCGTCCCTGAAAGGGTTGAGAGAGGAGTTGAAGCTTGATTTTGTCATTGTCAATGGTGAAAACGCAACACAAGGCAAAGGAATAAATCCCAGGCATGCCGAGGAACTATTGAAGTCGGGGATAGATTGCATGACCTTGGGAGATCATGCCTTTGATCAACGAAACCTGTTATCCTCTCTTGATAGCTATACCAATATTATCAGACCACTGAATTTGGGCAGAGGGCTGCCTGGCAAGGGTTTTGGAATATATAAAACTGAAAAGGGTAAAAGGGTATTGGTCATGATTGCACTTGGGCAGGTCTTCATGAAGCAACCATACGATAATCCAATCAGGTTTGTAGAGGATGTCCTGGCAAAATACCCCTTGGGCAAAAGTGTTGACGCAATCGTAGTTGATTTTCATTGTGAGGCAACTTCAGAAAAGATGATTGCCGGTCGTTTATGGGATGGGAGAGTCTCCCTGGTTGCAGGTACCCACACCCATATACCGACCTCAGATGCAAGAATTCTGCCTGGCGGAACCGGTTATATCACTGATGTCGGTATGTGCGGGGCCTATGATTCAATAATTGGCATGGATCCAATAGTACCGATAGAACGATTTGCAGCGGGTTTTTCAAAAGGCAAAATGATACCGGCCGACAATGACACAACCTTATGTGGGGTTGTCATTGAAACGGATGATGAAACCGGACTGACAAAATCAATCAAGCAGTTGTTGCGGGGTGGGATCCTTGGCGAGTGATTCGATAAATGGTCACCCCTCTTTCGATAATCATTCCAACCAATGATTCTGCAAGGGATCTTCCAGATACCGTTACATCCTTGTTCGAGGGTTTGCAAGATGGTTTGATAAAGGAATTGATTATTTGCGATTCCACTGATGACAATTCTGTAGAAACAATCGCTGATAAATTGGGTGCAGTATTCATAAAATCAGCCAAGGGAAGAGGAACACAATTGAGGGAGGGTGCCAAGCACTCTTCCGGGGAATGGATGTTGTTTCTACATGCCGATACGCATCTCGGTGAGGGGTGGAATAGGATCGTTTCAGATTTCATTGACTCGCATCCAGATCAGGCTGGATATTTCCGACTGAAATTTAGGCAACGGGGCTTTTTTCCCCACCTGGTAGCCGGTTGGGCCAACCTAAGATCAACCCTCATTGATCTTCCTTATGGTGACCAGGGATTGTTGATTTCCAGGGCCCTCTACGATCAAATTGGTGGGTTTCAGGCCATACCCTTGATGGAGGATGTAGACCTTTGCCGCAAGTTGAAGGGCAAACTCATGATGCTGGACGGATTGGCCTCGACAAGTGCCAGGAGACAGGTGAAGAATGGCTGGATTAGAAGTGGTCTGGGTAATCTCTGGATATTGACCCGGTATTTCTTGGGCAGTTCGCCAGAAGACTTGTTCAACAAATATTATAAATAATCAGTAATTGCTAAGATACCAAAACCTGGCTTTGGTATAGACCAGAATACAGTCCCCCCTTTGCCACCAACTCGGTATGAGTACCTTCTTCGATAACCCGTCCCTGGTCAAGGACAATGATCTTGTCGGCATTCCTTACCGTTGCCAGCCTATGGGCAATCACCA
>CAZHIL010000214.1:0-6172 GCA_964532985.1 uncultured Albidovulum sp.
AGTTGTTAACAGTTGGAATGAATGGGACCCTCTCAGGCATGTGATCGTTGGTCGGGCAACGGATTGTCATATACCACCCTCAGAACCAGCCCTTGATGCGAAGGTACCCGAGGATTCAGACATGAGGGGAGTTTGGGGCAAAAGGCCACAAGATACGATCGACCGTGGGAATGAACTCCTTGATAAATTTGCCAATCAACTGACAAATATGGGAATAAAGGTTGATCGCCCTACTCCCATCGATTTTTCAAAACCCGTCACAACACCGGATTTTCATACGGACAGCCAGTTTGGTTGCATGCCTCCTCGGGATGTTTTGCTTACCGTTGGCAATCAAATCTTGGAGGCAACCATGTCCTACCGATGCCGGTGGTTTGAATATCTTTGTTACCGGCCAATTTTGCAAAAATATTGGGAGGAGGATCCACATTTTCGGCATGAGGCTGCTCCCAAACCACGCTTGACTGATGATGATTACCGTAAGGATTATCTTTCAGAAAGTATAGGCGTTGCCAAACGGTTGGAGTGGACTGCCGAAAAGTTTTTTGTAACAACAGAACAGGAACCGCTGTTTGATGCGGCAGATGTCTTGCGACTTGGTAAGGATCTCGTTGTTCAACATGGATTTACCACCAATCTCAAGGGTATCGAATGGATAAGGAGGCACTTTCCGGATCACCGCGTACATGCAGCAAATTTCCCCGGGGACCCATATCCGATTCACATTGATGCCACATTTACACCCCTCAAGCCGGGTTTGATCTTGAATAATCCCCAACGCAAGCTGCCTGAAGACCAAAGGAAATATTTCCACAAGAATGATTGGGAAATAATCGATGCTGCCCAACCAGCGCATAACTCACCCCCACCCCTTTGTTATTCATCAACATGGTTGTCCATGAATCTCCTGGTTTTGAATCCCAAGACAGTTTGTGTTGAAAAAACCGAAGTGTACCAGGCTGATCAGCTTGACAAGCTTGGCTTCGAGGTTGTCGAAGTGGATCTACGTGATGCCTATGCTTTCGGTGGAGGTTTGCACTGTTCCACGGTTGATGTTTTTCGGGAAGGTGATTGTGAAGATTATTTTCCGAATCAATCATGATAAAGTGTACATTGATTAAAATGGTCTCGACATAGAAAGGAATCATGTCCTTTAAAGCACCTCCCGATACTGACCTCGGTATCCCCTTGTCATCAATGGATGCCGTTGCCATCGATAGTGAAACCACAGGTTTGAATACCAATTCGGACCGTGTCATTGAATTGGCAGGAGTTAAGGTTTCCGGTGGCTGGATGAATTTGGAAAAAACGAGATCGGTTTTGATTAATCCAGATATTCATATTCCGGAAAACAGCACCAGTATTCACGGGATATCAGATTCAACGGTTGCAAATGCAGCAGGATTTGAAGCCGGTGTAAAGGAATTCGCTGGTTGGATTGGCCCAAGATTCATATTGGGTTATTCCCTGGGGTTTGATTTGTCAATTCTGGAAGCTGAACATAAAAGACATGGAATGGTTTGGTCGGAACCAAGAGTCCTTGATGTCGAGGAACTTGTACAGGTACTTGCACCGGATCTTCCAAACCTGGCTCTGGAAACTGTTCAATCATGGTTGAATATACCAGCACAGAAAGAGCGTCACCGAGCCCTTCCTGATGCCATTGCCACTGCGGAAATCTTCATCAAATTAATCCCCATGTTGAAGACTCATGGTGTTGTAACCTATGCCGAAGCAGACCGCATGTGCAGAAATGTCCGAAGAAGGAAAGGAGGAATAGACCGATCGGAAGGCACCATCAATTCAGAAATTTCCAATGTCGATACCTACCCCTACAAGGTCAAGGTCAGCGACATTATGACAACCCCCGTGATTGTTGATAGTCATATCACCATCCAAGCGGCGCTGGACACACTCGTCAAGGATAAAATCGGATCTGTCATTGTCAGATTGGAAGGTGACAAACAGTTTGGCATTCTGACCGAATCAGACATCCTCAGGGCAATCCATGCGCATGGTTCAGGGGTTTTATCTGCACCCGTGGCAAACCACTCGAAAAAACTTCAAGCAACCATTCACCCAAAGGAATACTTGTATCGTGCAATGGTATCCATGGGAACAACACATTTTCGTCGACTGGCTGTCGAAAACGATGAGGGTGAAATTGTCGGAATCGTCAGTTCAAGGGATATATACGGCAACTATTCAACTGATGCGATCGGGTTGGGCAAGGATATATTGGAAGCTCAATCCACCAACGATTTGGGGAAAATATGGTCTGGATTGACCTCGGTTTCCCGCTCGCTCATCAATAGTGGGGTCAATGCAAGAACGATTACCGCGATCATATCCAGGGAATTGAGGGGATTGACACAAAAGGCCTGTCAGATGGCAGAACACATGGTTCTTGCTGATTATGAGTGTGATGATCTGCCCGATTATGTAATGGTTGTCCTTGGTTCCGGTGGCAGGGGTGAAAGCATGTTGGCCATGGATCAGGATAATGCCATTATTTTTGATGAGGCTGACCCCGAGGGAAGGAAAGATAGGTTATTGCAATCAATTGGAACCCACGCCTCGGAAATTCTCAACGAGGTAGGTGTCCGTTTTTGTGATGGCGGGGTCATGGCTTCCAATTCCAAATGGCGGAAGGACTTTTCCTCCTGGGAAAAGGAAATATCGAAATGGTTGTCAGAAACACAACCTGACGATTTGCTCAATTCGGATATCTTTTTCGATGGTTTTCCTGTGCACGGGGATTTCCAATTGGCTTATGGCTTAAGGGGTAGGGCCATGACAAGTGCCAGAAATAACAGACCTTATCTCAGCCTTTTGAAAAAAAGGGCAACCGATTACAAAATCCCGATGGGATTTTTTGGCAAGTGGAAACTGGAAAATGGCCGGATAGACCTCAAGAAGGGTGGCATCATGCCCATTTTTTCCACGGCCCGGGTCCTTTCACTCCAGCACGGTATCTTTGCCCGCTCAACCGCAGATCGGCTTCTCAAATTCAGGGCCCGGAACCTGGTACCCGACAAACTGGTTGATGATTTGCTTGAGGCCCATGGATTGTTGCTGGCACTTATCCTGCAACAACAGTTGGATGACCTTGAAATGGGGATAAGTCCTACCAACAATGTGGCGGTTACCAGACTTGATGGTCTTGATCAGCACAAGTTGAGATGGGCACTGGACAAACTTGATACTCTCCCCAACCTACTGGGTGTTCCTGCACTGTAAAAAAGATATTGTCGAAGGTAATTTGCCGTTTGGCAAACCGGAATTAGTCTTCCGTCCTGGTTCGGTGCTTGATCGGTGCCCAGATTTTCTTGTTGGTGAGATAAAGCAATACGGACAACAAGATGAGAAGTGATACTGATACGAAGCCCATTTGCTTGCGGGCCATCATTTTCGGTTCGGCTGCCCAAACCAGGAATGCCGTTACATCTTCAGCCATTCCTTCAACTGTACTGGGCGTACCGTCGGCAAACTCAATCAAGTCGTCAACCAGTGGTGGAGCCATGTTGATATAGCCACCCGAGAAAGCCGTGTTTTCGTAAAGCAGATTGCCTGACTCTTCCTTTTCCTTACCTGTGTATCCCGTGAGCAGGGAATAGACGTATTCCGGTCCTCCGATTCCCTTGAACAATTGGGCCAACCCAGTTCCTTCCGGCCCATGGAAACCGGATCTTGCCTTGGTAATCAAGGAAAGATCAGGTGCCCCAACACTATCATTGGCAGGAAAATTGTCAGTGGGCAAGGCTGATCTGAAGTCTTCCAGTTCCTCGTCATAAATCTCGAAGTTACGGGCAAAGGTTTTGACGGCTGCCTCACTGAGGTCAAGTCCACCCTTGTCACCCAAAGTTCTGAAGGGTACATATTTCAGACCATGGCAGGCCGCACAAACTTCCTGATATACAACCAAACCCCTTTGCAACTGTTCTGGCTCGAAAGTTCCAAATGGCCCTTCATAGGAAAAGGAAATATCTTCAATATGGCCCGAAGGTCCAGCGGCATGAACATTGCTGATGCCAAACAGAAGGCCAATCAAACCTGAAACAAGTAGTATTCTTCTCATAATTCAATCATTCCTTCGCAGGTTCTGTTTCCAGCGTCTCGGGTTCAATTTCCGGATATTGCTGGTTGAAATCCTCCTCAATGGATACCGGTCTTCGTGAGGGTGATTCCAAAATCCCCAAAAGGGGCAATACCACAATGAAAAACATAAACCAGTAAGTGGAGCCAGCCAAGGCAATAATACTGTAAATTCCTTCAGCGGGTCGACTTCCTGCCCAGGTAAGGACTATAAAATCAATGACCAGAAGCATAAACCACCATTTGAACATAGGCCGATACTTCCCTGATCGAATAACAGAGGTATCAAGCCATGGCAAAAGCACCAAAACCATTATTGATCCAAACATGGCCATAACACCAAAAAACTTGGCTTCGATGATGCCACCCGTTACAAAACTGACCAATTGAACAACCCATACATCAGAGGTAAAGGCCCTGAGGATTGCATAGAAAGGAAGAAAGTACCATTCCGGAACGATGTGTTCCGGAGTAACAAGTGGATTGGCTTCAATATAATTGTCGGGATGTCCCAGATAATTTGGCATAAATCCGACAATGGCAAAGAAAACCACCAGTATGACAGCCAAGGCAAAAAAGTCCTTGATGACAAAATACGGCCAAAATGGAACGGTATCCTTTTTTGCTTCCTCCTTGGACGTTCGACGGACCTCTATCCCCGAAGGATTGTTGTTCCCAGTTGTATGGAAGGCCCAGATGTGGACCACAACCAATCCGGCGATGACAAAGGGCAAAAGGTAATGAAGCGAAAAAAACCTGTTGAGTGTTGCGTTATCAACTGCCGGGCCACCCAACAACCAAGTCTGGATTGATTCACCTATACCGGGAATTGCTCCAAACAATCCCGAGATAACCGTTGCGGCCCAGAACGACATTTGACCCCATGGTAATACATATCCCATGAAGGCCGTTCCCATCATTGCCAGGAATATAAATATTCCGATTATCCAGGTAATCTCCCTGGGTGCCTTGTAGGAACCATAGTATATGCTTCGGAAAATATGGAAATAGGCTGCCAGAAAAAACAGGGATGCCCCGTTTTGGTGCAAATATCGAAGTGCCCATCCGGAATTCACATTCCTCATGATATGTTCAACGCTGGCGAAGGCCAGATCGACATGAGGTGTATAATGCATCGCAAGGACGATACCGGTAACGATTTGATGAACCAGGCAGAACGTAAGGACAATTCCCCAGATCCACATCCAATTCAGGTTCTTGGGAGTTGGTATCATCAATGTATCGTAAACTATCGAAACGACAGGCAAGCGTCTGTGCAACCACTTTTCGATGGACGTTTTTGGTTCATAATGATCGTGAGGTATACCCGACATAATAAATTACCTAGCCAAGTTTGATTGTTGTTTCGTTTACAAAGGTTGCTACGGGAACCAGAAGATTTTCCGGTGCGGGTCCTTTTCTTATTCTTCCGGAGGTATCATAATGGGAACCATGACAAGGACAGAACCATCCTCCGAACTCACCCGCTCCATCACCAAGCGGAACACAGCCCAGATGGGTACAAACCCCCATCATTACCAGCCAGGTTCCTTCTTCATCCAGGGAGCGATTCTGATCAAGGGCAATTGTTTCTCCTCCCAGATTATCGTTTCTGGCTTCACGATCCAACAGTTCCTCAATATCGACACTACGGGCAGCTTCTATTTCCTCGCTTGTACGTCTTCGGATAAATACCGGTTTGCCCAGCCATTTAACGGTAATTTGAGTTCCAGGTTCAACTCCAGAGATATCTACTTCAATTGAAGAAAGGGCCTGGACATCGGCACTGGGATTCATCTGATCGATCAGTGGCCATACGGCTGCTCCCCCTGCCACAGCCCCAGTTCCGGCCGTTGCATAATACAGAAAATCCCTTCTGGTTGCCTTTTGATTGGTTGTATCAGTCAAACAGACTTCTCCTATAACTCATCATCTTGGTTTTCTGACATGATTTGGATCAGAACCAATTACTTCAATTCAATCAAATTTGAAATACCTAAATCGCAAATTCGTTTTTATATAGAAAAAATCGAGTGGTTTTTCACTATAAAACTTTGTTCGAATTTTGAACTTTCAT
>CAZHIL010000215.1:0-3389 GCA_964532985.1 uncultured Albidovulum sp.
GATGACAGTTTTTCAAGTAAACCAAGTGTTGCTTCGGATCCAATAATTCTGAAATCCAAATGGCAGGTATCGGCATCAACTCCAAACTTCTCATCAAGTGAGTTTTCCAGGAATAGTTTCAACTTTTCGACCCAGGTATGAATATTCCGGACATAATGGGCGTTTCGAATCATTGTCAGGCTCGTCGTCTGATAGCCGGCGATTCTGACACCTTCAATTTTTACACTGTATTGGGGGAAGGGTACCCACTTGCCACCCGATACCCTGACTTTTCGGTCGGAAACCGCTTCATAGGTGGTGTTCTTGACATCAAGATAGCCACCTGGTTCGTATAATATGAACGGATCCGAGTTTTCATAGAGCATATGGGCTGATACCGTATGAGGGGTACATTGGGCCATGGGATCAAGAGGTTCTATTTCAAAGTAATCCTCATGAAAATCAACCTGAACACATCCGCTCAATGGGTTGGTTGAACACAAGGCCCCACATTCAGATACTTTTGCTCCGTGCCAGGCAATGCCGGGTGGAATGCCTGACATCAGGGGCAAGGCAGCAATTGATGCTGTATCCGTAGCTCGGCCAGCGATAATTATATCGGCATTTCTGGCCAATGCTTCCTGGATTTGTTCTACTCCCATCAAGGCAACAATTCCCGTACAATCATTAATGATTTCTTCCGAAATATCCGGAGCATGTTTCAGGGCTTTCAGTCGACCGATTTGAAGAGCAGATATAACCTGCTGTCGGGTTAGGGAAGATTTGATGGTTCCGATTCGCAAATCCTTTTTTGGGGTGTGAAGCAGATTCTTGGTAATTTCAACCATCCAGTCAACCGACTGATCTGTTCCACAAGTACCGGAGGAGCCAATCACAAGCGGGATATTTGCTGTCTCTCTAGCCTCTAGCAAATATTTCCATTCACCTGAGGTTACTGCCCGTGAATATTTGGAATTGGCCGTACCCAAATAGTAGGGACCACTATCTGTCGAGCCTCCATCTATGGCAATAATATCTGGATTGTTGGCCAAACCTCTTTGTAGAGCCTCCTTGCTGAATTCCAATCCCAGAACCCCAGAAGGAACGAGTACTCTAATCAAACTTAAACCTCCAGAAGGAAAGGATAATCAAATTTTGGGTTTGGGTTTCTTCAACAGATTTCTCAGGAAAAGGGGTGCTACAAACCCGCCAATTGCTGCAACCCATAATCCAATGGCAATTCCTGAAGAGAACAGATAGGTCCAGTCACCTCCGGAAATTATCATTGCCCTCCGCAAATTATCCTCCATGTTGTTGCCTAGGAGAATGCCGAGGATGATGGGGACGGTTGGCACACCCAGCTTTCTACAAAAATAACCAACCAACCCAAAAATGATCATCAGTACCAAATCATGACTGCTTCCGGACAGGGAATAAATTCCACCAAAGGCAACCATCGCGATACCGGGTAACAGAACATGTGGAGGTACAGACAATACCTTGACAAACAATCTAACCAAGGGAACATTCATTATCAACAATACAACATTGGCAATGAGAAGCGAGGCTATTAGTCCCCATACTACTTCAGGTCGCTCTTCAAAGAGCAGGGGTCCGGGTGTTATGTTCAAAGTCAATAAAACAGCAAGCAAAACGGCGGTAGTTCCAGAACCTGGAACGCCAAGTGTCAGCATGGGAACCAAGGCTCCACCCGCTGCTGCATTGTTTCCTGCTTCAGGGGCAGCTACACCCTTTGGATTACCTGTTCCAAAGGTATCACCGTCCTTGGCAATGGTCTTTTCACCCATATAGGCTAGAAAACTACCGAGCGAAGCTCCTGCTCCTGGAAGTATACCTGCAAAAAAGCCTATGAGGGTTCCTCTGAGCATGGTAAACCCGCTATTGACGATATCCTTTACAGGTATGGTTATCTTGTCAAGTTTAACGCCAATGGCTGTATTTTTGCCATGGCTTTCGATAAATATGAAAATTTCTGAAACAGCGAACAAACCCACAATGGCAACCAGAAAATCAACACCATCCATCAATGCCAGTTCACCAAAGGTAAGTCGAGGTAACCCTGTTTGGTTATCAAGGCCAATCATGGCTATTCCCAATCCGACAGCCGAAGCCAATGCAGCTTTTATCTGGTTTTTGGAAGCAAGGCCACCAAGGGTACAAAAGGCCAACAGATAAAGTGCAAAATATTCCGATGGACCAAAAAGGTAAGCAACATTGGCCAACAATGGGGCAAGAAGCATGAGCCCGATTGTGGCTAGGAATGCACCGACAAAAGAAGATACACCTGAAAGAACCAACGCATCGGCAGCCCGACCTTGTTTCGCCATGGGATACCCGTCTAGGGTTGTCATCAATGCCGGTTCATCACCGGGGATATTCAATAGTATTGAAGAAATCCTTCCACCATACATCGCACCATAATAAACCGAGGTCATCAGGACCAGAACTTCAGTTGCATCAAGGCCCAATGAAAAAGCAAGTGGTATCAGGATTGCAACACCATTGGAGGGTCCAAGTCCCGGCAGGGAACCGATTATGGTACCTGCAAAACAACCTGATACTGCCAGCAACAGGGTAGACCAGGTCAAGGCAATGGCAAATCCCTGGGAAAGATTGGCTAAAAGATCCATGGCCTATCCGAACGCAAACAAACCCAAACCAAGGCCATAATTCAGTACTAAAAACAAGCCTATCGATAAACTCAGGCCGGTAATAATGGCATTTTTGATGTTCGGTGAAATCAGATAACTGAGGATAATGGCAACTACTGCCGAGGGAATTATAAACCCATAAGGTCGAAGCGTTTTGGCAAATAAATACATGGCCAGAAGGGCAATACCTATCTTGCCATAAACCTTTAGATGTGGCCAGTCAGTAATTTGATCAGGAAAAATAATAATCAATACCCCACAAAGCAGGGATACACCTGCGACTATGTAGGGGAAGGTTCGAGAACCCACGGGATCTGAAAGAAACCCCGTGGGAATAAGTGTTGCATGAAACAGATAAAAGGACGCGATTAGAATTACGCCCAATCCGAATATGCGGTCAGCTTTCACTACTGAATAACTCCAATTTCCTTGGAAAGCTTCTGAACGTCAGCAATGACGCCGGCAAGGTATTCCTGGAAATCGTCACCTACCTTTGTGAAGGGGGCAAGCCCATTGTCAGCCATGGCTTTAGCCCATTCATCTGAAGCAGCAACCTGAGCAAGTGCATCTGCCCACTTGTTGTAATCTTCATCGGAGATACCCTTGGGAACATAGAGACCACGCCAATTTACGGCGACAAGATCAACACCTTGTTCCTTGGCCGTGGGAATATCATCAAATCCCGGGATTCTTTCATCGGTGAAAACTGCAACCACGCGGACATCACCTGACTTGAGG
>CAZHIL010000216.1:0-7822 GCA_964532985.1 uncultured Albidovulum sp.
CCATGATGGTCAACCGTTATTCAGGGTAGAGGATATCGAAAAGGAAGCATCTTCCAATTTTGGAACCAGCCTTAGGGAAATTTCATTTGAAGTTTGGCAGGGAGAAGTGTTTGGAATTGGTGGGATTGCCGGAAATGGTCAGGACGAGTTGATGGAGGTGCTTTCAGGAGAGGTTCTGCCAAAAGGGGGAACAATCAAGTTGAATGGTCATGATTTGGCTAGGTTGAATCCCAATGAAAGACGCAAGCGGGGACTTCTTTTTGCACCCGAACAAAGGGTTGGGCATTCGGCCGCCGGTGAAATGAGTCTGACTGAAAACGCCTACCTGACGGCGGCAGACCGAAAAGAACTTTCCCAAGCCGGCATTATCAATTGGTCAAGAACAGCAGAGTTTTCCCGGACAATCATCAATCAATTTGATGTCCGAACACCTGGCACGGACAATTTAGCCCAATCGCTTTCAGGTGGAAACCTCCAGAAATTTGTCATTGGCAGGGAGATACTCCAGAATCCTGAATTGTTGATTGTCAATCAACCTACCTGGGGGGTTGATGCGGCAGCCGCCGCCAGTATTCGTCAGAAGTTGATTGATTTGGCCGATAGTGGAGCAGCCGTTGTTGTCATTAGCCAGGATATTGACGAACTGCTTGAAATTTCTGATTACATCTCGGTTCTATCAGGTGGATACCTCAGCAAGGCAAGACCGGTACAGGAGTTGAGCAGGGAAGATATTGGCTTGATGATGGGTGCCACCCATGAATCACTTCCGGAGGCTGTGGCATAGATGCTGGTCTTTGAAAGACGCAGGGAGCCCTCCAGATTCTGGACTGCCATTACTCCGGTATTGGCTGTGCTGGTAACCCTGATTGCCGGGGGAATACTGTTTGCGGTCCTGGGGAAAAATCCCGTGGAAGCAATCAAGACAATATTTTGGGCTCCGATTTTTGATCCCAACCTGTCGGCTTACGCCCGACCACAAATTTTTGTAAAGGCAGCCCCCCTGGTTCTTATTGCCATAGGTCTTTCGATTGGATTTAAAGCCAATATCTGGAATATCGGTGCCGAGGGGCAGTACATAATGGGAGCAATTCTGGGAGGAGGTGTGGCCTTGGCTTTCTACCCCCTTGAGGCATGGTGGATCTTCCCCTTGATGATTGTCTCCGGTATTGTTGGTGGTATTGCCTGGGCCATGATACCGGCTTTGTTGAAAATAAAATTCAGAACCAATGAAATACTGGTTTCATTAATGCTTGTTTATGTCAGTGAGCACTTCCTGGCATCCGTATCATTGGGATTACTTAGGAACCCGGACGGGATTGGCTTTCCGGGATCAAGAAACCTGCAACATTATACCAGTACCTCAAATGGGGAACTGTTTGTCGGTACGGGTATTCATTTGGGAGTGATTGTAGCCTTAGTATCCATTTTCGCACTGTATGGTTTGATACGGTTTCACAGGCTAGGATTTCAGGTCAGGGTAACGGGACAATCCGTAAGAATCTCACGATTTGCCGGTGTAAATCCCAACCTAATGGTGATTTTCTGTTTGGCAGCCAGTGGCGGATTGGCTGGCCTGGCAGGGATTTTCGAACTCTCGGGACCAGCCGGGCAATTATCGATTGATTTCAATGTCGGTTATGGCTTTACGGCCATTATCGTGGCATTTCTTGGACGATTGAATCCTTTCGGAATAGCTTTGGCAGCCCTCCTGATGTCCCTCACGTATATTGGGGGTGAGCTGGCACAGTTCATGATGAATTTGCCATCTGCCGCCATACAGGCATTGCAGGGAATGTTGCTGTTTTTCCTGCTATCAATGGATTTCCTATCACAATATCGAATTACCATCAAGCATTGGGCACGTGGATAAATGGATTTTGCAGCAATAAATCCCCTGATTTTCTTCTCCACCATGGTGGCGGCATCAATTCCAGTACTTTTGGCTGCTTTGGGTGAATTAGTCGTGGAAAAGTCTGGGGTACTCAATCTTGGTGTGGAAGGGATGATGATTATCGGAGCGGTGTGTGGTTTCATTGCCATCTATCATACAGGTTCACCACTTTTCGGAGTATTGGCTTCCATAATTGCCGGAGGACTTCTTGCCCTTGTATTCGGAATCCTGACCCAGGTCCTGCATTCCAACCAGGTTGCTACTGGCCTGGCCCTCACCTTGTTTGGATTGGGGTTATCAGCTCTCCTTGGCCAGCCCTATGCTGGAATAAAACCCCCAACCTTTCCAAAACCGGATTTTGGCTTTCTAGGTGACCTGCCGGTCTTGGGGCAATTGTTTTTCAAATACGATTACCTGGTTTACGTGGCATTCATACTTGTGGTTGGTGTCAGCTATTTTCTGAATCGAACACGGGGTGGTCTTATCCTCAGATCGATTGGTGAGAATCATGATGCGGCACATGCCCTTGGCTATCATGTTGTAAGGGTACGTCTGGCAGCAATCATGTTCGGTGGTGGTTGTGCCGGCTTGGGTGGAGGTTATTTGGCCATGATCAGGGTACCCCAATGGACGGAAGGAATGACTGCAGGTGTTGGCTGGATTGCCCTTGCACTGGTGGTATTTGCATCCTGGCGGCCGTACCGTGTTATTCTTGGGGCCTTTTTATTTGGGGGAGTGACATTATTACAGTTGAATCTCCAGGCAGTTGGTATTAAAGTAAATCCTGCATACCTATCCATGGCTCCATATTTAATTACGATTGTTGCACTAGTGGTAATTTCAGGTTCAAGTAACAGATTATCAACCCAGGCTCCGGGTTCTTTAGGTAGGCTATTCCACAAAACCATGTAGAAAATGTAATCTCTTGTTAATGAAAGGATTCGAAATGACTAGGAATATATTACAGAAAGTGTTTGCCATTCTGGCATCAATTTTCCTAACATTCAGTTTGGCCCATGCAGAACCTGCAAAAGTGGGTTTTATCTATGTTGGTCCCGTCGGTGATTTTGGCTGGACTTATGAGCATGACCAAGGACGGTTGGCCGTTGAGGAAGCATTTGGAGACAAGGTGGAAACCTCCTATGTTGAAAATGTTCCTGAAGGAGCCGATGCTGAAAGGGTACTTACCCAGATGGCCCTTGCCGGCAATGACCTGATATTCACTACTTCGTTTGGTTACATGGATCCAACGATCAATGTTGCGGCCAAGTTTCCAGATGTCAAGTTTGAACACGCCACGGGTTACAAGCGGGCAGACAATGTTTCCATCTACAGTGCCCGCTTCTATGAAGGCCGTGCGGTTATTGGCCACATAGCAGGTAAAATGACCAAAACCAATCAGATTGGTTATATTGCGTCATTCCCAATTCCTGAGGTTGTCCGGGGCATAAACTCGGCCTATATTCATGCCAAGAAAGTCAATCCGGACGTGGAATTTAAAATCGTCTGGGTCTTTACCTGGTTTGATCCGGCCAAGGAAGCCGATGCGGCCCAGACCCTGATTGAACAGGGTGTGGATGTCATAATGCAACACACTGATTCAACTGCGCCAATGACAATTGCCGAAGAAAAGGGAATATTCGCCTTTGGTCAGGCTTCCGACATGATGGAATTTGGCCCGACTGCCAGATTGTCATCGATCATCGACAATTGGGCACCTTATTATGTCGCTCGAACCCAAGCTCTGCTGGACGGTACTTGGGAAAGTGTAGACGTCTGGGACGGCATCTCGACTGGTATGGTTGAAATCGGTGAATTTTCCGACAGGATTCCCGAAGATGTGCGTGCAGAAGCCCAAGCCATGGCAGATGCAATATCTGATGGTTCCTACCATCCATTCACCGGTCCGATCAATAGACAGGACGGTTCGGCCTGGTTGGGTGATGGCGAAATTGCCGACGATGGAACCCTGCTCGGCATGAATTTCTATGTTGAGGGTCTATCGGGTTCAATACCCAATTAATTCAAGAAAAACGGGTCCTCCATTGGGGGACCCTTTTTCCCGAATGCAAAAGCAGCCGGGTATTGTTATATTCCAGAGACAGTTTTATTCAATCAGGATAAAATGACTTGTCCTTGATTACGTTTTGTGGGTATTGAATTTGGAGAATAACATGAAACCACCTTTTCATGCCGATCATGTTGGAAGTCTTTTGCGACCCGCTGAAGTTGCAGAAGGTAGAACCAGGTTCAGTGAAGGTAGAATTTCGGCAGAAAACCTCCACGAAATAGAAAATGAGCATATTCGAAATGCCATAAGGCAGCAGGAGAATGTGGGTCTTAAGGCAGTCACGGATGGCGAGTTCAGAAGATCCTTCTGGCATTATGATTTCATGGGGATGCTTACCGGATTGGATCTGGAGGAAAGAGACAAGGGAATAGCCTTTGCCGGTGCCACCCTCAGACCGATCTTCCCCGTTATCAATGACAAGTTGGATTTTCCGGACGATCACCCCATGCTTGAGCATTATCGTTTTGTTGCCGAAAATACATCCGTACATCCAAAAATATCAATTCCAGGACCCAGCTGTTGCCATTTTCGGGTAGCCTTCGAGGATATACACCCACCCGAATATCATGATCCCGAGGAATTGATGAATGACATCATGTTGACTTACAGGAAGGCTGTCAAAGTCTTCTATGAACATGGTTGTCGATACCTGCAAATGGATGATATCTTTTTTGCCTATCTCTGTGATCCCGTACACCGCAAGGCAAAAAGTGACATCGGTCAGGATCCGGACTGGTTGATCCGTAAATATGCTTGGATGATGGAACAAGCCATCAAGGACCGTCCCGACGACATGTTGATCGGCATGCATTTGTGTCGGGGCAATTTCAAGTCAACACATGCTGCCGAGGGAGCATACGATCCCATTGCCGACATCTTGTTCAATCAAACCGGCGTGGACATTTTCTTCATGGAATACGATACCAGCCGAGCCGGTAGCCTTGAACCACTGAAATACCTTCCCAAGGGAAATCAAAGGGTGTTGCCCGGGTTTGTAACCACAAAATCGGGCGAACTTGAATCCAGAGACGAAATCCTGCGAAAATTCGATCAGGTTGCCCAGATTACCAATATTGAACAGTTCGGACTGGCACCTCAATGTGGATTTGCCTCAACCGAGGAGGGGAATACACTATCCGATCTGGAACAATGGAAAAAACTGGAGTTTATTGTCAGTGTGGCTGAGGAAATTTGGGGAGAAGTCTAGGATCGCTTCCTGGATGGTAATTTCATGAAAAATTATGCAGCTCTGGTATTTAGCGCTCATGCCGCAGATTTTGTGTGGCGGTGTGGGGGTGCAATAGCCCTTCACCAGGCCAAGGGATATGAGGTTACCATAATTTGTCTTTCCTATGGGGAACGGGGAGAAAGTGCCAAGCTTTGGAAACAGGGCAATACCACTCTTGCAAAGGTCAAGCAGACAAGAAAGGAAGAAGCAGAAAACGCTGCAGCAGAATTGGGAGCTCATGATATCATTTTTCTGGATCTGGGTGATTATCCCCTGGAACTGGATAGGGAATCCAAGTATAAAATTGTGGATATCATCAGAAAGGTACAGCCTGACTTCATGTTGTCACATTCCAGATTTGACCCTTACAATACAGACCATATGTACACTACCGAAATAGCCCTTGAGACACGAATGATTGCTCAGGCATGGGGACATAATCCAGGTGAAAAGGTTCTGGGAGCACCTCAATTGTATCTCTTCGAACCACACCAGACCGAGCAAATGGGCTGGGTTCCAAACGTCTTCCTGGACATAACCGAGGTATGGGATAAAAAACGCAAGGCCATAGAATGCATGGAAGGGCAGGTCCATCTTTGGAATTATTATACCAATCTGGCCGAAAACCGGGCCAACCACTTCCGTCGAAATTCGGGAGGACAGGCCGGTGGAAGACCAGCAAAATATGCCGAAGGATTCCAAGCAGTATTTCCACGCTGTGTGGATGAGTTGTCATGAACAATATCGTTGTCCAAAGTATCCCAAGGGCTGACCAATCAATAATTGACGGACTTGGGAATTGTGGGGTGTCAACGGTTCATGAGGCTCAAAATCGCTCAGGCTTGCTGCCAAACAATATGAGACCGATTTACAGCGGTTCCCGCATTGCCGGATCGGCCCTTACCATCCTCGCACCTCCTGATGACAACTGGATGTTGCACGTCGCAATGGAACAGGTTGTGGCAGGCGATATTTTGATTTTGGGCACAACCTCACCCTCTGATGCCGGTTATTTTGGCGAACTGCTGGCTGTTTCGGCCAAGGCAAGAGGTGCCATCGGACTGGTAATCGATGCCGGGGTTCGTGATGTGAGGGAACTCAAGGAGCTGGGTTTTCCGGTTTGGTCACGGGTTATATGTTCTCAGGGGACGGTCAAGGAGACTTTGGGGTCTGTCAATGTACCCATTGTGATTGGTTCAATTACAATCAATCCGGGTGATATCATCATTGCCGATGATGATGGAGTATGCATTGTGAATCAATCTGCTGCCAAACAAGCCCTTGATAACTCACTGGACAGGTTGTCTGCAGAGGAGGAAAAAAGAAAGCGTTTGGCATCTGGTGAATTGGGAATTGACATGTATGGAATGAGAAAGGCACTCAAGGAAAAAGGGCTCAAATATGAGTGATGGGAATTCGAATGTTGCCCATTTGGGCCATGTGGAGATTTATTCAAACAAGATCGAGGAAAGTTTAAATTTCTTTACCGAAATTTACGGTCTGACCGAATGTGGACGGGAAGGAAATAGCTATTATCTCAGGGCTTATGACGACTATGAGTTTCATACTCTCAAACTGACTGAACATCATCAAACCGGGGTTGGGCACATCGGATACAGAACCTCTTCACAAGAGGCCCTGGAAAACAGGGTAAATTCCATTGTTGCAAGTGGCATTCAAGGCGAATGGGTCAAGGGAGACCTGGGACATGGCCAGGCTTTCAGGTTCCAAAGCCCCTATGGACACTGGTTCGAGCTTTATTGGGAAACCAATAAGTATCAGCCACCCCCTTCCGAGAAACCCGCATTGAAAAACATCCACCAAAAGTTTCATGCCCGGGGATGCTGTCCCAGGAGGTTGGATCACGTCAACCTTTTGGCTGATGATGTGTCCGTTTTTCGGGATTTCATGATTACCTGCTTTGGCAGCAGGGTTACCGAACAGATTCTGTTGGATAACGGGCGTTTGGGAGGGTGTTGGTTTTCAGTCAACAACAAGAGTTACGATCTTGCCTGTACCGAGGAACATGCAGGAGGCTGGGGACGATTTCACCATGTTACTTATGTTACCGATCAGCGGGATGAAATTATCAGGGCAGCAGATATTTTTCTGGATAATGGTGTTCACATTGAAACCGGTCCACACAAGCATGCGATACAGGGAACCTTTTTCCTTTATGTCATGGAACCTGCAGGAAACAGGGTGGAGATTGCCAATCAGGGATCAAGACTGATCCTGCAACCCGATTGGGAAACCATTGTCTGGACTGAAGCAGAAAGAAAGAAAGGTCAGGCCTGGGGTCTAAAGACAGCCGAATCCTTTCATACTTATGGCACACCTCCGGTAAATGACAATTGAATATATTCCGGTCGAAACCGGCATTGCCGTCACAAGAAAATTCCCTTGGCAGGATGGAATCGACCATCAATTACGTCCTGTAGCTCAATCGGTTTGCCACCGGTTTGTTCCACTGAAGCATTGATATATCTCACATCAGGTTCATTCCCGATCCTGACCAGTTTCTCATGTATATGTCCATGAACAACACCATCAGCCCAATGTGGTATGGAATCCGGATGGATCGGTATATGGGTGAGGAAAAATTTACCCACTTTCAGCGATCCCTTTATAT
>CAZHIL010000217.1:0-2311 GCA_964532985.1 uncultured Albidovulum sp.
GGAAATGCACCGCAATACAGGAATCACACCCTGCCGGAAGGGGCTGAAGTCTCACCCGACTTCAATTTAATTGCAGGAACCAGATTACCCATACCGGGTAAGACCATTCGATATTGCTTGTCAATATTCTTGAAGGTCGTATAAAAGGCTAACGAAAAAAATCTGCGGGAATTGCTTAAGGTGTTATAATGTTGTTGAATGTGTTCATGCCAACATTGAATTAAACATATATACAACAGTGGTTCTTATCCATGAAAATAAATCGAGTTGTTGGTAATGAACGTTCCGTCCAACCCTAAAATTTACCATATTGTTCATATGGACAACTTGGTCTCAATTATCCGTGATGGATTTCTTTGGTCAGATAAAAAGATGCGAAATAGAACATCTGTCAAAATTGGAATGAACACGATCAAGGAAAGACGGCTGACCCTTCCATTATTAATGTCTTGGCCAGAAACTTATGTTGGTGAGTATGTTCCGTTCTATTTTTGTCCAAGATCAATCATGCTTTATATAATTCATAAAAACAACAATCCTGATCTTACCTATCAGGGAGGGCAAGAACCGATAATTCATCTTGAAGCTGATCTGAGAACTACTGTTCAGTGGGCCAAAGAACATAATTGCCGTTGGGCCTTTACCAATTCCAATGCTGGATCGAGATATTTTGAAGATTACTCAGATCTGAAGAATCTTGATAAAGTTAACTGGAAAGCTGTAAATGCAAAGGATTGGCGAAATTTCCCTATAAAAAACGGAAAGCAGGCAGAATTCCTGCTTGAGAATGCTTTTCCGTGGCATCTTGTCGAGTGTATCGGTGTCTATTCGGAAAAGCAGTTTCAGGCAATCAATACAAATCTCACCAGGGCGAAGCACATTCCAGATTTAAAAATCAAGCGAAATTGGTATTATTGAAGGAGAAATGGCAATGATTAAATACATGAAAGGCGATCTGCTTCAATCAGAAGCGGATGCACTCGTCAATACTGTCAACTGCGTCGGCGTGATGGGACGAGGTATTGCTCTCCAGTTCAAGAAACAGTTTCCGGATAACTTCAAGGTCTACAAAAAAGCATGTGATAAAGGAGAGGTTCAACCAGGCAGGATGTTCATCGTCAAGTGCCACGAACTATTGGGACCACGCTATATCATCAATTTTCCGACCAAGCGTCACTGGAAGGGCAAGAGCCGGGTTGAGGATATTGACAAGGGCCTTCGGTCGCTTAAAGAAGAAATAAGTCAACTTGGGATTCGCTCCATTGCCATCCCTCCTTTGGGAAGCGGTTTGGGGGGGCTCAATTGGCAGGATGTACGTACCCGGATTGATGCTTTACTAGGAGATATTCCAGAGGTTCAGATTTTTGTTTACGAACCGAGCGGTACTCCGGAAATCGTAAAGAATATCGAGATTCCTTCAATGACCCCAGGAAGGGCAGTATTGGTAGCCCTGATGGAGCAATATCTTGCTGGATTGATGGATCCGTTTGTTTCCCTGCTCGAAGTACATAAACTCATGTATTTTATGCAGGAGGCTGGCGAACCTTTGGACTTGCAATTCAGGAAAGGCCATTATGGGCCTTATGCCGAAAATCTCCGTCATGTCCTTAATGCCGTCGAAGGACATCTTATCTCGGGCTATAGTGATGGTGGAGATCAACCTGAAAAGCAACTTGAATTGGTACCAGGAGCCATTGTTGATGCAAAGAAATATTTGGCTGTAAGACCGGAAGTACTTAACCGGTTTAACCGAGTTGCCGATTTGGTGGAAGGATTTGAATCCCCTTTTGGCCTAGAATTGCTATCCACGGTTCACTGGGTAATCAAGCATGACGGTGCCAAGTCTGAGGACTTGGTGGAAAAGGTTCATTCGTGGGGACCTGACAAGCTCCAATTTTCGCAATACCAAATAGGGATTGCCTTTAAAACATTATCTGACAAAAACTGGCTTCTTGATGAGTAAGAATTTAATGATGCTAACTAATACTGATCCCCTAAGGCCAGATAGGTAATAAGGGGTACAATCATCTGATATTACCAAGGTGATTTTCATGGTGGTAACGGTTCAGATTTTCCAAGAGCTCCCGATTCTTCCGACTTGTTTTTATTGAATTTTTATGACCCGTTATTTTCCCTTGACAAACAGATTTTTGTCAAGTCCCGATTGCCGGATGATGGCTGAAAGGATACCCTTGGGTATTTCATTTTTGTTGTAGGGAACACTCACCATATTGGTTGAACCTTTTACACCACTTCTGAATATGTGGTGGGAACCCTTGATCCTGATCAATTCAAACCCGTTGTTTTCCAG
>CAZHIL010000218.1:0-1702 GCA_964532985.1 uncultured Albidovulum sp.
TTTCATTACTGATTCGGGGTTTGTATCAGCTGCAATTAATACCCTGGTTTTAGTACTTTCCGTACTTGTCATAACAGTGCCTCTTGGTATGGCCCTAGCAGTACTGGTCAATTTTCCATTCCGAGGACGGGGTATTGTTAGGGTCCTGCTGATTTCACCCTTTTTCATAATGCCAACCGTTAATGCCCTCCTTTGGAAAAACATGTTCATGAATCCCGTTTATGGACTTTTTTCAGTGGTTTCAAAATTTTTGGGCCTGGAACCCATTGATTGGCTTGCCAATTTTCCTCTTGGATCAATAATCATAATGATTAGCTGGCAATGGATACCATTTGCCTTTTTGATTTTCATGACCTCTCTTCAATCCGAGGACCCGGAACCTTTGGAAGCTGCCGCTCTCGACGGAGCAAATGCCTGGCAAAAGTTCAGATACATGACCATTCCCCATCTGAGTAGAGCCATTGCAGTCGTCATCATGATACAAACCATTTTTCATCTTTCGATTTTTGCCGAAATTTTTGTTACAACTGGGGGAGGACCTGGATTTAACAGTACCAATATGGCTTTTCTCATTTTTTCTCAAGCCTTGTTGCAGTTTGATGCGGGGGTTGCTTCAGCAGGCGGGGTATTTGCCATTATCCTGGCCAATATCGTTGCCATTTTTCTAATACGCTTGGTCGGAAAAACACTGGTGGTCTAGGATCAATGCAACTCACACACAAACAAAAGCATACACTGAGAGTATTACTGTCCTGGGGGGCAGGCATAATTATGTTTTTCCCGATTTTCTGGGTGGTTTTAACAAGTTTCAAAACGGAATTGCAGGCCATATCAGTTCCACCTCTTTTGTTTTTTGAACCCACCCTGGAGAACTTCATTCTGGTTCAGGAACGTAGTGACTATTTTTCCTACGCAATCAATTCGGTGATAACATCTTTTGGTGCCACATTACTGGCATTGCTGATCGCCATACCAGGTGCTTATGCCATGGCATTTTGGCCCAGCCGATTTACCAAGGATATTCTCTTGTGGATGCTTTCAACCAAAATGCTCCCTGCCGTGGGTGTTCTTATGCCGATTTATCTCCTTGTACAAAGAGCAGGTCTTCTTGATACCAGAACAGCACTGGTCATTATTTTCGCCATGATAAATCTTCCAATCGTGATCTGGATGCTATTCAGTTATTTCAAGGAAGTCCCGAAGGAAATTCTGGAATCAGCAAGAATGGACGGGGCTTCAACACTTAACGTAATCACCCTGTTGTTGATACCCCTTACCAAGGGCGGAATATTGTCCACAGCCCTACTGAGTATTGTATTATGCTGGAATGAAGCATTTTGGTCAATCAACCTTACAGCTTCTGACGCAGGGACTCTTACTGCCCTAGTGGCTTCATATTCCAGCCCTGAAGGACTTTTCTGGGCCAAGCTTTCCGCCGTTTCAACCTTGGCATGTGCGCCAATTGTTGTTTTCGGCTGGTTCTGCCAAAAACAGCTGGTGCAGGGATTGACTTTCGGGGCAGTCAAATGACTTCACATGACCCCGGTAAGATTTCGCTTTCAGGGAAAAAGGCTTTTGTTACAGGCGCTTCAGGTGGAATTGGATCTAGCGCTTGTGAACATTTCGCAAGGGCTGGAGCTACCATTCTTGCATCTGATCTGAAATTAAGCAAACCTCTTCAATCCCTGCTGGAAAACTATCC
>CAZHIL010000219.1:0-3795 GCA_964532985.1 uncultured Albidovulum sp.
GGTCCTTGGCAAGGTCTTCAGCGACTTTGCGATCGTGGTCAGTCGTCGTCGGAGAACGAAACTCTAGGGTATCTGAGAGAATACAACTGAGTGCCACACCTTTTATTGACCTTGGCATCCTTGCAACCACCTCACTCCCCATCAGATCAAGCATAATCGTTGCAGTACAGGCAAGTGGTCTGATGGTAATTTCGATTGGAGTGCTTGTGCTTAGCCCACCTTGCAAGAGATGATGATCAATAAGTCCGATAATGTTTGCATTACCTATATTTTCAGGTAGTTCGGAAACATTGTTGGTATCCACGATAACAACATCCTCCCCATCAGAGATATCTTCAATAATTTCGGGTAATTCCAATCCCCAATAATCCAGGACGAATTTTGCTTCATTATTGGGATCGCCCTGCAAAACTGCCTTGCTATTTTTGTTCCGACATTCGTTTAAATACCAGGACCAAACAATTGGAGAGCCTGTGGAGTCGGTATCTGGTGATTTATGACCTAAAACTTTTATCACTTGTAAATCCTATGATTCATTCTTGGAATTGATTGGGCGGATCAACTAAATCCATAATAGGATTATCTAGGGGTAAATTTGCAACTCTCAACACCTGATTGATAATCAGTAGCGAGTCTCACCATCCTGAATTTCACTGTTCAAAACACTCAAAGTACCAGAATGGATGATATGAACCTCATAGCCTGGAATGAGTGTTTAAAATACCTGCTTGGTAAACCAATTATGAGGTGTTCCTGTTCTCCTGAAATCAACCATGCATTGAAACAAGTCTGCCATAACGATTCCAAACAATCAATGCATTGGGTATTTAAAGTTAATCCTCAATAATGTTCTGTATCCTTCACTAACCATAAACCTGGTCAGTAAGAAATAAAACCTGGGTGAATAAAGGAACAGACTGGGCTTTTTGAAAATATACCCCAGTTATCTGTAATAATTTTTACATAATAACAGTTGAAACTAGGCTTCATGTTTCTATTTCACCATTGTTAGCACTCATTAAAGACGAGTGCTAACAATTGAATTGACGAAAACAAATGGAGAAGAAATTATGAATTTCAAACCACTTCATGACCGTGTTCTTGTTCGCCGGATTGAAGGCGACGAGAAAACCAAAGGAGGGTTGATTATCCCTGATTCAGCCAAGGAAAAGCCAGCTGAAGGTGAAGTAATTGCCTGCGGTGAAGGAGCCAGAAAGGACTCTGGAGAGCTTATTCCGATGGGTGTGTCCACAGGAGATAGAATCCTGTTTGGAAAATGGTCTGGAACCGAAGTAACAGTTGATGGTGAAGAACTGTTGATCATGAAAGAAAGCGATGTACTTGGCATCATTAGCTAGGAACACGGAAACAAACTAAATTCATTCAATTAAGGAGAATTATAAATGGCCGCTAAAGATGTACGGTTTGATACCGATGCACGCAATCGCATGCTCAAGGGTATCAATACTCTTGCTGATGCAGTAAGAATTACATTGGGTCCAAAGGGACGTAATGTTGTATTGGACAAGTCATTTGGTGCCCCTCGCATTACCAAGGACGGTGTTACCGTTGCCAAGGAGGTAGAACTTGAGGACAAGTTTGAAAACATGGGTGCCCAAATGGTCAAGGAAGTTGCATCCAGAACCAACGATGAAGCTGGTGATGGAACGACAACAGCCACTGTTTTGGCACAGTCAATTGTACGGGAAGGGCTGAAGTCGGTCGCTGCCGGCATGAATCCGATGGACCTCAAGAGAGGGGTTGACCTGGCTGTTGAACATGTCATTACAAAAATCAAGGAAAGCTCCCGACCGGTTGTCGATTCAGCTGAAGTTGCCCAGGTCGGAACGATTTCTGCCAATGGTGAAACCGAGATCGGTTCCCAGATTGCCGATGCCATGCAAAAGGTCGGTAATGAGGGTGTCATAACTGTTGAGGAAAACAAGGGTCTGGAAACAGAAACTGACGTTGTCGAAGGTATGCAGTTCGATCGTGGATATCTCTCACCATATTTTGTTACCAATGGTGACAAGATGACTTCCGATCTGGAAGAAGCATATATTCTTCTGCACGAGAAAAAGTTGTCCTCACTGCAACCAATGGTTCCATTGCTTGAGTCTGTAATCCAGACAACCAAGCCTCTTTTGATCATCGCCGAGGATGTCGAAGGAGAAGCTTTGGCAACACTGGTGGTAAACAAACTCCGTGGTGGTTTGAAAATCGCTGCCGTCAAGGCACCCGGTTTTGGTGATCGTAGAAAGGCCATGCTTCAGGACATTGCTATTCTGACTGGTGGTCAGGTCATTTCCGAAGATCTGGGTATGAAGCTGGAAAATGTTACACTGGACATGCTTGGTTCTGCCAAGAAGGTCTCAATCACCAAGGATGAAACCACAATCGTTGATGGTGCTGGTGAGAAGGCCGAAATCGAAGCCCGTGTCGGTCAGATCAGACAGCAGATCGATGAAACTTCTTCCGATTATGATCGTGAAAAGCTTCAGGAAAGACTCGCCAAGTTGGCAGGTGGAGTTGCCGTGATCAGGGTTGGTGGTTCTACCGAGGTTGAAGTCAAGGAACGCAAGGACCGTGTTGAGGATGCTTTGAACTCGACCCGTGCTGCTGTTCAGGAAGGTGTTGTTCCTGGTGGCGGTGTTGCCCTTATTGCAGCAACCAAGACCCTTGAGAATCTGGAAGGTGCCAACAGCGATCAGAATGCTGGTATCAAGATTGTTCGCAGAGCTCTTGAAGCACCATTGCGACAGATCGCTGAAAACGCTGGAGTTGATGCTGCTATTGTTGCAGGCAAGGTCAGGGAATCTGAAGATGAGAACTTTGGATTCAATGCCCAAACTGAAGAATATGGAGATATGTTCCAGTTTGGTGTTATCGATCCCGCCAAGGTTGTCAGGACTGCTCTTGAAGATGCAGCTTCCATCGCAGGTCTGCTTATCACAACCGAAGCTATGATTGCTGATAAGCCTGAACCAAAGAATGCCGGCCCTGCAATGCCACCAGACATGGGTGGAATGGGCGGTATGGGCGGAATGATGTAAGCCGTCTACCGATTAATAGAATTAAGGGGCCATTTGGCCCCTTTTTTTATTCTGTACTTTCAATGTAGAAATATCCCACCTGGCGGAATAAAATTATAGCTTTAACAACGCACCAAATGCTGTTTCCAGAAGAGATGGTAACAGCAACTGTATTTCCTGTTGATGACATAGTATGGGGAGATAAATCAATTCAGCTGGATTCTGCCAGAAACTTGACTGCATCCAGGGCAGCCATGCAACCCATGCCAGCAGAAGTTACAGCTTGCCGATAGGTGCTGTCAACAAGGTCGCCAGCAGCAAATACTCCCGGAATTGAAGTTCTGGTGGTTCCAGGTTCAGTTACGATATAACCTCCTTCCCTGGTTTCCAGATTATTCACAAACAGTTCTGATGATGGAGTATGACCTATTGCAATGAATACCCCACTGCAAGAAAGGGTTTTCTCACTTCCGTCTTGAGTATTGCGGACAACCAGGCCGGTTACAGATTTTGGATCATTTTCACCGGTGATTTCCACCAAGACATGATTCCATAGGGGGACAATCTTTTCATTCTCAAACAATCTTTGTTGAAGTACCTTGTCGGCTCTCAATTCGTCCCGTCTGTGAATAAGGGTTACCTTGGACGCAAACTTGGTCAAGAACAATGCTTCCTCAACGGCGGTATTGCCGCCGCCAACGACAACAACTTCCTGACCCCTAAAAAAGAAACCATCACAGGTGGCACAGGCTGAAACACCATG
>CAZHIL010000220.1:0-8034 GCA_964532985.1 uncultured Albidovulum sp.
AATTGCCGTAAAAATGGGGGCTACGAAAGAGGATTTTGATAGGACCTGTGCCGTTCATCCCACTGCTGCCGAAGAGTTGGTTACCTTGCATAATCCAATTCATAGTTCTTGAAATTCAAAATACAAGCAACAATTTTAGAGATGGGTTGCCAGAAAGGTATCCCTAACGGATTGGGAGTATAAATCGAAATGACAAACAACTCGAATGGACCTTGGGGGAATGGGAACCAGAAGGGACCCAACATGCCGGAAGTTGATGACCTGATTAACTTGGGTCGTGACCGCCTGAAAGGTGTCTTCAAAGATAGAGGAGGCGGGGGCGGCGGTCGTCCTGGTGGTGATCGTAACAAAATCCCCAAGAGTTTTTATTTAATAGCAGTTTTGGCCATAATCGGGTTCTGGGGATACAATTCCTTCTACTCGGTCAAGCCGGAACAAAGATCCGTGGAATTGTTCCTTGGGGCTTATTCCTCAACTGGAACTCCCGGACTGAATTTTGCACCTTGGCCATTGATAACACGGGAAATAGTCGAAGTAACCCGTGAAAGAACCGTTGAGATTGGTGCCAGGGAAGGTGCACGTTCCGATGAAGGCTTGATGCTGACTGGGGATGAAAATATTGTTGATGTCGGTTTTCAGGTTGTCTGGAATATTTCCGATCCGGCCAAGTTCCTGTTTAATCTAAGGGATCAGGAAGAAACAATCTCTGCAGTTGCTGAATCAGCCATGAGGGAAATCATGGCCCGATCGGAACTTGCTCCCATACTTAACCGGGATAGGGGTGTCGTTGCTGCAGATCTCAGGGAATTGATACAAACCAATCTTGACAATTATGAATCCGGGATGAATGTAGTTCGTGTCAACTTTGACAAGGCTGACCCACCAGGTGCAGTCATCAACAGTTTCCGGGAGGTTCAGGCAGCCGAACAGGAAAGGGACCGGTTGGAAAAACAGGCAGATGCCTATTCAAACCGGGTTTTGGCCAGTGCCAGAGGTGAAGCGGCCCAGTTGCTGGAGGAAGCCGAGGGGTACCGTGCACAGGTTGTCAACCAGGCCGAAGGTGACGCCAGCAGATTTCTGGCGGTCTTGGAAGAATACCAAAAGGCACCGGAGGTAACCCGAAAAAGATTGCATATTGAAACCACCGAGAAAATTTACAGTTCGGTTGGTAAATTGATCATGGATGGTAATTCCAATTTCCTACCCATTCTTTCACTTGATGAAATCGTAAAGAATGCCACAATACCCCAACTTGACCGGGAGCAGAACCAATGAATAGAAATACAATAATTTTAGGTGTACTGGCACTCATCGTTGCAGGTGCCCTTTCGGCAATTTTCATTGTTGATGAACGAGAAAAGGCCCTGGTACTGCAATTTGGTCAGGTAAAACAGGTAAAGGAAACACCTGGCTTGGCCTTCAAGATACCGTTGATTCAGGAAGTGGTGAGGTATGAAGACAGGATTCTCTCACTCGAAACACAATCCCTTGAGGTCACTCCACTGGATGATCGACGTTTGGTCGTGGATGCGTTTGCAAGATACAGGATTGCGGATGTTGTTCAGTTCAGGGAAGCCGTAGGTATTGAAGGATCAGCCGAAAGCAGATTGAGGAATGTCTTGAATGCTGCCACTAGGGAAGTTCTTGGTTCAGTAACATCCGGTACCATTCTTTCGGCTGACCGTGCTGCCCTGACGACCAGAATAAGGGATACAGCCAAGATAGAGGCTTCCAATCTTGGTCTTGAAATCGTTGATGTCCGATTGAAAAGAACGGATTTGCCTTCACAAAACCTTGAAGCAACTTTTGCAAGGATGAGGGCTGAGCGTGAAAGGGAGGCTGCCGATGAGATTGCACGAGGTGATGAAGCGGCCCAGAAGGTTCGGGCTCAAGCTGACAGAACACAAGTGGAAATTGTTTCCGAGGCCCAGAAGGAAGCCGAGATTACACGTGGTTTGGCTGATGCCGAAAGAAACAGGATTTATGCTGATGCCTTTAACCAGGATCCGGAATTTTTCCAGTTCTATCGAACCTTGCGAGCCTATGAGTTGTCCTTCCAGTCCGACAACACCACTTTGCTGATTGATCCCGAGGGTGAGTTCTTCAACTACTTCAAAGGATCTACACAAGAAAGTGATTGATGAAATAGTTCTGGCCTTGGGGCTGGTTGCTGTACTTGAAGGTCTGGTGCTGGCCCTTATTCCAAAGAGGCTGGAGGATGCACTCAAGATACTGGCCAGCCTGCCGGTCGAGAAACGAAAGACCATTGGTCTCTGCATTGTTGGTTTTGGTGTTCTGGTGGTCTGGATTTCAAGTCTGCTCAGAACTTGACGAAAGTGTAACCGATTTTTGAATTCACTTTTGTGAAACCTCATATTATTCTAATTCCAGGGCTTGTTATTTCGCACCGAAATGAACGGGCTTCCGGGTTAAGATCGGATTGATTTTACGTACATCCATCGTGATGACGTTTTAGAAATCAAGTCGGCCACCTCAAAATGTTTTATGAGAATGTTTTTCGTGAAAAAAGGATCAATGTGTTAGGTATGAAAATGAAATTTGACTTGTTTGAATTGCCAAGGATCAGGTTGCCAATGGCAGGATTGGCTACCCTGTTTTGTATAATTGTGTTTCAAGTTGGACCAGTCCAATCACATGAGGATGTCAGTTCTCTGGTTGAAAAGGTATTGCCGGCAGTCGTTTCCCTAGAGGTCATGCAGGGTTCCCAGAATCAGAACCCTCAACCGCAGGAGGGAAGTCCGGAAGAATGGATGGATCAATTCAGGAACCATCCCTTCATGTACGATTTTTTTCGACGATTTTTTGATCAGGAGTTCAATAACCAGAATCAGGGTGGGACTGCAGAACAAATCGACGAGTTTGATATACAGACAACGCAATATCCAAGGTTGGGTTTTGGTTCAGGCTTCATAATTTCGAAGGATGGCAAGCTGGTTACCAATTACCACGTCATAGAGAATGCCACTGAAATCAAGGTTAGGATGGCCGATGAGGACACGGTTTACAAAGCTGAGGTTATCGGCAGCGACCCTGAAACGGATATATCGGTTTTGCAGATTATTGATGGTGGAGAATTTGAATTTATCAAATTTGGTGACAGCAACACGGTTAGAGTTGGTGACCCCGTCTTGGCAATAGGTAATCCATTGGGTGTTGGCATATCGGCATCAAAGGGAATTATATCTGCCAAATTTCGAACATTGAATGGGCCTTATGACAATTTTTTCCAGACTGATGCTTCCATTAATCTTGGAAACTCTGGCGGTCCATTAGTAAACCTTGATGGTGAAGTCATAGGTGTCAATACAGCGATCAAGACCAGTGGTTTCAGCAGGGGTTCGATTGGTGTCGGATTCTCCATGTCATCTGCCGTGGTCACACGGGTGGTTGAAGATATCCTTCAGGATGGAAAAGTCGACAGGGGGTGGTTGGGAGTCTACATCTCAATATCCATGGACGAACAGAACATTCAAAGAATCCTTGTAGATGGCGTATTCAAGGATGGTCCGGCAAGGGAGGCCGGAATATTGCCAGGCGATTTGATCGTATCTGTAAATGGAACGGAAATTTCGGATATACGCGAGTTTGTCTCATTTGTGGGAAGCATGGAACCCGGCATGGAAGTAACCATGGAGCTTTTACGAGGGAATGAACACTTGAGATTGACAGTAACCCTTGGTAATCGACCCCAAAACCCGGGGCAAATTATGTCGGAGGAGGAAGAGTATTATATTGAGGAATCCATTCTGGGTATGATGTTTGGCTATACCCCTGAACTTGAAGATCATGTATTCGCCAAACCCGGAACGGTTGTAAATGAGGTACTGGAAAATTCCCCAGCTGCCGAAGCCGGTATCCAAGTATTGGATCAGGTTGAAATGGTTAATTCCCATATGGTTGTTTCAACCAGTGACATTCGCATGATTGTAGACAAGGCAATTGGAAACAATGATGAGGAGATCGCTTTCTTCGTAGTACGAGATGGGGTACTCATCAAGGTAATAATTCAATTGCCGTAATGTTACTTCGTGGGGTAGGGTACTCTTGTGCCCTATCTCATCGCCATCACAACAATCAACTCAAAACCAGTATGGAATTTGGATTCCATCCGATCTCCACGTCACTACCGATATTTATCTCGAAGGAAATATCTGAATTTCGCATGGAAATCGTTACAACCTTATCGGTACCTTCCAAACTGGCATCAAAATAGGTCATATCGCCAAAATACTGGGTTTCGACTATTCTACCTTTTACAACCTTGGTTTTTGACTGGCTTTTGTTGGTGATTATGGTGAACATTTCAGGTCTTATCCCCGCCATGGAGTTACTTTGATACCCTAATGGTGCCTGATCCATGGACAAGGTGGTTTTACCCAACCCCTCTATCTCAACTATGAGATCGTTACCCTCCTGGGCCACGAGGTCCAAATCCAGGAAATTCATGGTACCAACAAAGTTTGCTACCTGAATGTTCGTTGGTCTCTTGTATAATTCCTGGGGAGAGGCAAGTTGTGCTATCTTTCCATCAAACATGACCGCAATACGGTCTGACATTGTCAAGGCTTCTTCCTGATCATGGGTTACCAAAATGAAGGTAATACCAACTGATCGCTGCAATTGTCTCAGCTCGGATTGCATTTGTTCCCTGAGTCTTTTATCGAGGGCAGAAAGGGGCTCGTCAAGTAACAGTACCTTCGGTTTAAGGATCAATGCCCTAGCCAGGGCCACCCGTTGTCTCTGACCTCCAGATAGTGCTGTTGATGGTCGGTCATTGAAGCCTTCCATTCCCACCATTGCCAGTGCCTTGTTAACCTCTTCGAAAATGGTTTGCTTGTCAACTTTCCTTGCCTTCAACCCATAGGCAACATTTTCCCCGACCGTCATATGGGGGAAAACGGCATAACTTTGAAAAACCATATTGGTAGGTCGCTGGTTGGCTGGAATACCTTCCATGTTGTTGCCGTCAATTTCAACCAGGCCGCTATTGGGTATTTCAAAGCCGGCGATGACCCTGAGAAGTGTGGTCTTGCCACAACCGGAAGGACCAAGGAGGGTTAAAAACTCACCCTGGTATATATTGAAGGAAATGGATTTAAGAGCCTCAATGACACCATAGTTTTTCAGTATGCTTTCGATCCTGATAATGGGCTTGGCTTCGGAATTGGTATCCTGATTCAAAATAGACCTCCCTTGACTTCGGTACCTGTCTTGCTGGCACCTATTCGTCGAAAATATTCTGCAATGATTAATAATGTCAGGGAAACCAATAGCAACACGGTACCCAGGGCAAGGATAATTGGAATTCTGGTGGGGAATCGCAATTGTCCCCAGATGTAGACTGGCAGGGTTGCTTCGGTTCCAGACAGAAAGAAGGCAATGATAAATTCATCCAGTGAAATGGTAAAGGAAATGAGGAGACTGGAAATGATGGCCGGCATGACCAGGGGCAGGGTGATATACCAGAAGGTTTCCAATCGGTTCCTGCCCAAATCCTGTGATGCCTCCTCGAAACTCTTGTCCAAACCCTGAAAGCCGGCACTGAGGATTGCCGTACAGAAAGGGAGACAAAGCAGGATATGGCCAAGGATGATGGTCGTCAGGGAAAGATTGAATCCCAATTGCAGGATTACTACCAGAAGGGCAACCCCAATGATGATTTCCGGCAACACCATGGGAACCATGATCAGTCCCATAATTCCCCGTTTCCCTGGAAATTGATACCGGGTGGAGGCTCTGGCGGCAAAAATCCCGAATATGGTTGCAAATACCGATGTAATGACCGCTACCAGCAGGCTATTGAGAGCAGCAGTCAACAAGGGTTCGGTTTTGAATACTTCAATGAACCAGGCCAATGTGAAGCCACCAAGGGGGAAAGCAACGATGGTACTGTCATTGAAGGAAAATATGGGAAGTAGCAATGCAGGAGCATAAAGGAAAACTAGAAATATACCGATATAGATCACCAAGTATCGTGAACGCTTGGTTTGAGTTATCTTTATTGAACTAGACACGATAGACCTTAGAAATACCAAGTTTGGAGACACATGACATGCAAACAAACATACTTGCAAGTATTGTAAAGAGCATGATCCAACAATACGAAAACAATAAGTGAGCAAGCCTATCTATAAAACCAATTTTCACTTCAAAAGACCCCTATGAATCCCTAAGCTTGTAGGTAAGCGACGCATGGATGCAGTTTTCCAAAATTTCAGTTGGTGGTACTGAGAGTGGATCGATAACAATTGCTCTATTTTTTGAATACTCCAATTCATTGGAATATTTTTGCTTAAAATCTTCTACCAAGCTTGTCTTGCAATGAAAAAACAGTGCGACTTTAGTTTTTCCAAACAGTCCAAGTCTTACGGTACTTCCTGAATTTGTTTGAGCTGTAATGTAGCTGGGGTCTCCCCATCGTAGTTCTTCGGACAGGTCGCCAATCCGTTTATCTGCTTCAGAAACACGATAAATCGTATCTCTCAGATCAAAAAGCAATTCTCGCCGTGGTTCTGGGAACTCGTAGAATGTTATTTCAACATTGGGGTCAGCAAACTTTCTCATTGATACACATTCTCTTAGTTTACCTTATTGTTCACATTAGTCTAAGTGATATCACTGGGCGCCTTTTGCACAAAATAGTGTATACCGTTGCGTAAAACGAACAACTAGGTATTGTCTGCCTTTGAATATAGATTCTGGAAATTTTCATAGTACAATAAAACTGGGCCATTATTGTCTCTGCCTCAAATATTTGCGATTGAACCATAAAAACACCATCGCAATGGCGGAAACGATAAACATGGCTGATAATGCAAGAGCTGCACCTAAAGGTGCATTATTTGCCTTTTTGAATTGAACCTCGATCATGTTGGCGATAAGTAAACCGTTCGGCCCCCCAACCAATTTGGGCGTTACATAATCTCCGATGGTGGGAATGAATACAATTAGTGTGGCCGCAATTATTCCGGGCATGGCAAGGGGAAGAGTTACCCTCATGAATCGTCTGACAGGTCCATCGCCAAGATCTTCGGATGCCTCTAAAAGAGATCGATCAATTTTTTCAAGGGCAACATAAATGGGGAGAATTGCGAATGGAATCCATGCATGGCTGAGTGTGACCACAATGGCTCCCTGATTGAACAGGAGGAATTTCAATGGCTCATCGATAATCCCGATACCAATAAGCGATCCATTGATAACGCCATTGAAACCCAATATGACCTTCCACAGGAATATCCTGATGAGATAGCTTGTCCAGAATGGAATGGTAATCAGGAATATCCAAAGAGGTTTTTTCTTCGGGGAGACATGAAAGGAAATGTAATACGCAACCGGAAAGGCCAGAACCACGGTCAGGAGGGTTACCAAAATTGAAATTTTGAGGGATCTCAACATCAATACCTGGTAAATTGCTCCTGTCCAGGCTTCCCTGTAATTATCAAGGGTGAAGTCCCTATTCAGTTCAAGGTAATCCTGGGTCCAGAAACTCAATGCAAAGACCCCCATCAGGGGGAATGCCAGCAACAGCAATGCATAGAAAAATGGGGGGCTGACCAGAATTAAACCTGATTGCCCCCTGATTTTCTGGATAAACGAAAAATTCATTTCACATGGCCGAGTCAAATCCTTGTGGACAAGACTTCTTTATCTCGACAAATATAAAAGTTCCCAATCCGTTTACCGGAAGCATGAATTGCTTCCGGTAAAATTCGGGCGGAATCAGAATCCTGCCTTGATCAATTCGAATTCGGCAATCATCTGTTCACGAATTTCATGATTCATGGGCTTTTGTGCCAGGACAGGGACATTGATTGGACCCAATCCCATTTCTACAAGGATTTCGGAACCGAGCTTATCCATTTCCGCCTGATTGCCATGACCATAGCCCCATTCATTGACAATGTATTCCACTGATCTTGGTTCAAACCAGGCATTGAAAAAATCGTAGACCTTGGAATCGTCATTGGGTCCGTTGGCCAAATCAACATATCCACAAAACCAGGTCGATGA
>CAZHIL010000221.1:0-2819 GCA_964532985.1 uncultured Albidovulum sp.
TGTACAAGGACAATCTGGGTCTTGATTTGAAGAATCTCATGATAGGATCGGAAGGCACCCTGGGAATAATTACAGCTGCAACCATGAAGGTCTTCCCCAAGCCTGTTGAAGAAGCAACAGCTTATCTGAGTTTACCAGATCTGGACAGTGCAATCATGCTCCTGCGGTTTTTCAGGGAGAATTTCGGGGGACTAATTTCGGCCTTTGAGTTGATTAGCGAGACCAGTTTTCATTTTGTCGAAAAAACCGGACTTGTTTCCAAACTCCCCTTCGAGACAACTCCAAAATGGGCCGTCTTGGTGGATTTGGGTTCCGAATTTCATATTGATCTTCATGAAAGACTTTTGGAAGTGTCCGGCCAGGCCCTGTCGAAAAAGTTGATTCTGGATGGTGTATTTGCCAATTCCGAAAAGCAGCGTCTGGCTTTTTGGAACTTGCGTGAACTTATACCCGAAGCCAACCGCAGGATTGGTTCCATTGCTACAAATGATATATCCGTACCGATTTCCAAAGTACCAAAATTTGTCGAGAGGGCTGATGCCGAAATTGCCAAATTGGGAGGATTGACAGCCAATTGTTTCGGTCATATTGGTGATGGAAACATACACTACAATGTTTTTGGTCTAAGCGGGGAAAGTCATGACAATCCCGAACTGAAAAGCAAAATCAGGGAAATCATCTTTTCGATCGTAAATTCGCTTGAAGGTTCCAGTTCGGCTGAGCATGGTACCGGCCGGTTGAGAATTAATGAACTCAGGAGATCCAGGGACAAGACCTACTTGAGTACCATTAGAAAAATCAAGGGTACGATGGATCCAAATAATATAATGAATCCTGGTGTGCTCGTACCCTAACTCCCGATTGCTTCGAATTGAAGTTAATTACCGATTGCCAAATAGGGATTTGAACGGTCCCACACACTCATAAAAACCATCCATGAAGGTGCCATTGTCAGGCCGATATACACTTTCAAGGGATATTACACCATCATAACCATCACGCTTAAGGGCATTTGATATAGGTGCAAACAAATCTCCCAGCTGGCCTTCTCCCATTGGTTTGATTTCAAGTGTGGCGTGTGGAGTATTTACCTGCAGGTCCTTGATGTGAATATGACCGATATATCCATCCCGAACAATTTCGTAGCCATCTGGATAGGCAAGTTCATGGCACCAGCAATTATTGCCCGGATCCCACAATACCTTGAGATGACTCTTGGCATCGAGTTCATCAATCAATCTTCTGGCGGTATAATTTGAATTCACCATTATTCCATTGCCTGTTTCGACAGCCAGGGTAATGTTCTCGGACCTAGCCAAATCCACTGCGGGGGCAATCAGGGCTAGGGTGGCATCCCAGGCCCCCTTGGCCACATTCCATTGTTCTGCCCCGTTCCTTCCCCAAAGAATCTGTTCCTTTTTTGGCGTCATGATCCTGACCAATGGGGAATTCAATTCTTTTGCCATATCAATGACCCGCTTGAGCGAATCCATATGTTGGGTATGGAGGTCATCTCCTGGTTTGTTTGCAGCTGTCAACCCATTGAATATATGCCTTGAAAGGCAGGAGACAGGCTTCCCATGCCCATCAAGCATCGACTTGATGGAGGTTATTTCCTCCTTGGAATGATCTCCAACCTCCTTGTCACCAACAAATTGAAGTTCAGCAAAATGAAGCCCGCATTCATCCATTACTGCAAGTGCCACTGCAAGATCACGGCTAATGCCATCGCAAATAACCCCAAGTTTCATGATATTGTTCCCTATCTATGCAATTCTGCCCCGATGATTTCTTCTATCAGACAGGTAATAATCCAGTTGTCACCATTTGGAAATCTTGCCTTGCCGGCCTTGAATAGTTCATATGAGATTGCTGCAGAATGCATGGGAACCCCTAGTTCCTCGGCAAAATTCATGCTGATACTCAAATCCTTGCTCATCGTATCAATATGACTGCCGGTACCCTCGAATTGACGGTCAATGATTTTTTCCAGCGAATTGTTGACGATCCCACAGCCAACAGGGGAAGAGGACACAACATTATAAAAGGTTTGTCCCTTGATACCGGCTTTTGCTGCAAGTGCAGCAGCTTCAAAGGTAGCAGTAAATATAGGTCCAATCAGAGATTGCAGGCAGGCCTTCATGCTTTGGCCATCACCCGGGTTTGTACCAACCCTGTGGATGATTTTTGATACTGCTTCCATTACAGGTTTATACTTGTCCAGAACAGCATCCTTACCAGCTGCCATCAGGGTTAGTGTTCCTCCTTGAGCACCGGGGAAGCCACCTGAAACAGGGCTATCAATCAATTCGATTTGTGTATCTGCCAATTTGTTGCCAAGGGTTCTCGCCTCATGAGGCTCAATTGTTGCGGTAAGAATGATGACACTTCCAGGGGACATGGTCTCAGCCAGACCACCAGAATCAAATATGACTGATTCGGCTTGCTGTCCATTCATGACCATTACAAAAACGGCATCCGAATTCTTGCCAACCAAGGATACATTTTCTGCCGGCTTGCATCCTATTTCAGCAAGGGTATTGACCTTTTGACGATCAAGATCAAAAACTGTAGTCGGAAAGCCATTCTTCAACAGGTTACAAGCCAAGCCCGAACCCATGTTGCCAAGTCCTATAACACCCGCTGTAAACATAATCATTCCAATCAAACCTGATAATAATACCGAACTCAGATTAAGGAAAACATCGGCAAGAGCAATTGGGAGATGTCAACAAAATTCAAACAAGGCGATTTTTTGATGCAGTATGAAATTGTGAAAAAATCTGTGTTAAAGTGAAAAAAGAAATTTAGAATAATGA
>CAZHIL010000222.1:0-4159 GCA_964532985.1 uncultured Albidovulum sp.
CCAATATCACCCATTGGCATGACTTCAATGCAAGTTAAATCGAATCCATTGCCATCACACCAGTCGCAAAGAGCAAACAATTCTATCTCGTTAAATCCCTTGAGAGCCACTGTATTGATTTTTACCTTCAGTCCTGTTTCCTGGGCTTCCTTGATTCCCTCCATTACCTGTTCGAGTTTCCCCCATCTGGTAATTTGTTTGAACTTTTCCGCGTTCAAGGTATCAAGGGAGACATTAATTCTCCTTATCCCGGCAGCATAGAGGTCTTTTGCCTTTTTGGCCAATTGGGAACCATTGGTGGTTATGGTTAGTTCATCAAGTGAATTGTCTTCCAAGTGTCTGGACATTCCCCTGATAAATTCCAGTATGCCTCTTCTTACCAATGGTTCGCCACCAGTCAGCCTTACCTTTCTTACACCCAAATTGATAAAAATGGTGCAGATACGGTCTAGTTCCTCTAGCGAAAGCAAATCCTTTTTGGGAAGGAAGACCATTTGTTCTGACATACAGTAAACACAACGAAAGTCGCACCTATCGGTAACCGAAACCCGCAAATAGGTAATTTTCCTTTGAAAGGGATCAATCAGTTCTGCCCTATCCATAATTGAAGGATAATTCGTGAGGTCCTGGGAGTTTATTGTCTGATAGGAAATTTCAAGCCACCTTTTTGTGCAGATTCCCGAGAAAACAAGAGTTCAATTTTCCTTCCAAGAGGAAAACTACTGTTAAACTAGGTATTTTAAAATTGGAAATTCAAGTGTAGCTGGGTCTGTAAATAGCAAATTATGAAACTAGAAGTTGAATATTGTTCATATTGTATTACAATAGGATATCAAGGTATCCGTGAATCAAATTGAAAAACAAAAGGGCTTCAATGTTAACTTTCCCAGAAGAAATAATGCTGATGTTATTGGAAGACGAGGATGGGAAAATCCTCCATGTTCCAGAGCTTACCTTGCGATGTGTCCTATCTGGTGCAGTTCTAATGGAGCTCGCCCTCAGAAACAAGATTGATACTGATTTAAGTCAACTGGTCGTAATTGATTCCAGCCCAACCGGGGATGAAATGCTTGATCCTACCTTGCAAATGATTGTTGAATCAGACGAAGTCAACAATGGCAAGTACTGGGTTGAGAAATGTGCATTGAATGCTGACGAAATCAAAAAAATGGCTTTGGACCGATTGATTGAAAAGAAAATTCTTGAAAAGGTTGATGACAGGTTTTTGTGGGTTTTCAGAACCAGGAGATATCCGGTCGTTGATGGAAAGGCTGAACAGGAAGTAAAACTCAGAATCCTGGACTTGTTGTTTAGTGACAAATTGCCCAATCCCAGGGATATTGTAATCATCAGCCTGGTTGAGGCCAGCGGGATTTTCAAGCATCTATTGTCTGAAAGCGAGCACAAGCGTTCACTTGAACGAATCAAGCAGATCAGGAACATGGACTTGTTGGGTAGGGCAGTAACAAACTCGGTGAGGGATATTGAAGCTTCTCTGGCCTTGGCCTTACATCCACCTTTCTGAGTATTCTCTTTTAGTTATTATCCCTATGTTCATAATTTGAACTTGGGGAAAATCGGTTTAGTATAGAAGTTGAACCAGTATGTCTTTAGTAAAATTTGATGGAGTTGAATTTTCCCATCAGGACAAGTTGGTCATTCACGATGTATCTTTTACCGTAGAGCCAGGAATCTTTCTGACAATTGTTGGACCGAATGGCTCCGGTAAGACAACGATTCTGAAATTGATAATTGGTGCTTACAACCCTACCAGGGGAACAATTACCAGGGATGCCGATTTGCGGATCGGTTATGTTCCACAAAAATTGAATGTCAATGACACTATTCCCATTGATGTAAACTGTTTTTTGAATCTGGGTCGTAAATTCCCCAACAAGAAAATCCGAAATATTGCCGAGGAAACTGGAATTACCCACCTTATGAAAGTTCCACTCTTGAGTTTGTCGGGTGGACAAACCCAACGGGTTTTGTATGCAAGGGCACTTCTTGCAGAACCAAACCTATTAATAATGGATGAAGCAACACAGGGGATGGATGCAGAAGGTGAAGAGAGATTTTACCGTCTGGTCAATGATTATCGAGCCAGAACTAATTGTGCCATTATTTTGGTTAGCCATGAAATGCATGTGGTTTCCTCATTTTCCAACTGGGTGATTTGTCTGAATGGGCATATCTGTTGTCAGGGCGAGCCAAGTTTGATTTTTGAAGATGAGAAATTCGTGGAACTGTTCGGGAGATTTCCCCAAAACGAATTGGCCTATTATCCACACAAACACGACCATTCACATGATGTTGTTTAGTCTTTCGAAGAAAAATTAGAGTATCAATTTCTTCATAAAACAGTTGGTTTTCCTAAGAGTTTGTATATCTAGGGGTAATAACCAACCAATCTTCCTATTTCAGAAAATTGAAAGTAGGACACACTATTCATAAAGAAATTAACTTTAAATACTGCAACATGAGATCACTATTTTATGCTTAAATACGATAAAAATAGAAAAACTCTTTCAAAACTCTCTGATACGAATTTCAAGAAGGAAAGGCTTCTTGAGAGAACAGATTTACAAGCAGCAATAATTGGTTCTTGGGATGTTTTTAGAAACGAAATTGGTTTTTCTTCTGCTTTCCTGATTGGACAAGAGATTAATCCTGACGACTCAACTGCTGACAGATTAGATATACTTGCTCTTGATGCCGAGGATTCCTCATTAATAGTTTTTGAGTTGAAGAGGGATAAACACAAGCTACAATTGCTACAAGGGATTACTTACGCAGCAATGGTATCAAGTAAAGGTAAAGATGAACTTAAAGAAATTGCAGATAGCCAAAAGTGTGACGAGTATGAAGAGTTAATCGAAATATTTGAAACAACGGATATAAGTTCTGAAATCAAGATTGTATTAATTGCAGAGTCGTTTCATCCCGAAGTAATTATTACTGCTGACTGGTTAAAAAATTATGGAATCTCAATTTATGCTTTTGCAATTGATGCACATAATGTTTTAGGTGAAACTCATTTAAGGTTTGAGCAGCGCTATCCTCTCAAAGAGCTTACAGATGTTTATGACAGTCGAAAAAAGAGAAAAGTTAAACATGAATTGAAACAACTTTCTTGGGAGGAAGTGATATCAAGTTGTGAATACTCTTTCGCAGAAAATGCGATATCAATGTGTCGTAGGTTTCAGGAAGGGGATCCATCAAGAAAGCGATTCGTTAATATCATTAAAGATTACCAAGGTTTTCAAGCGATATCATTTTTCTTCAGACAAAAATACCTTAACGTTTATCTGACTGGTGGCGATGCAGAGGTTTTTGAAGAATTGTTACAAAAATTACCTAATTCAATTCGTTCCGGAAGTTGGAGGGATGGATACAGCATCCAAATTACTGAAGAGAACGAGTTCAAGGCGATTGTTGAACTTGAAAGTTCCTTTTCGAATTGAACTTAGAACCCAAACTTTTATTGTCCATTTTTTGTGTTTGCGAATAAGATAACCTACAATACCTAAAAAAATCGATGACTAATTGTGTCATTTGGAACAATTACAACTGTTTTAAATACCAAGTGGAGATTTGTTCAAGTTATAGATCTTTGAATTAGGTAATTTTTTTAACAGAGGTGGATTGGAGTGGGATTTTTTAATTAAAGAAGAATATTCGAATCTATTCTACGGTTACTGACTTGGCCAAATGCCTTGGGTTATCAACATCCAATCCTTTGATTACTCCAGAATGATAGGCAAGTAGTTGAAGTGGGATGGTGTAAATTATTGGTGCAAACAAGGAGTGAACCTTGGGTAGGGTCAACGAAAAATCGACATCCTCACCTACATCATCAATGCCCTCAGCATCGGAAAGAAGAATAATCGGGCCATTGCGAGATTGGATTTCCTCCATGTTCGATTTGGTTTTATCAAACAAATAATCACTTGGGGCAAGAACTACGGTCGGAAAGGTTCGTTCAATCAAGGAAATAGGCCCATGTTTCAACTCACCTGCTGCCATTCCCTCGGCATGAATATAACTTATTTCCTTGAGCTTCAATGCCCCTTCGAGGGCGGTTGGAAACATCAATCCCCTTCCGATAAACAAGGCGTTTGGACATTCGGTTAGAAATTGGGCGATTTTCCGAATATCT
>CAZHIL010000223.1:0-7732 GCA_964532985.1 uncultured Albidovulum sp.
ACCCAGCCGAGAATTGAAATCTCTGAAAATGTCCCGATTAGATGAAATTGCTCGGAACCAAAAAACTGCTTTTCAAAGTTCCTCAGACCGGCAAAACGGATTTTGAACCCGCCCCCGGATAACCGGACTCGGGTAAAAGACAGCAGCAGGGATGCTACAAGTGGAAATATGGAAAAAATCAGGATCAGGGTTACTGCTGGTGCAAGAAAAACCCGCCCCATATTCCTGTCAATCCATTCGTTCATTGATTACAGGCCAAGTGCACTTATTCCATGCTGAATGTTATCAAATTGCAGGCGGTTAAATGACCGCCTGCAAGTTTCAATCTTTAGTTGGTTATACCAAGGGACAAGGAGTAGAGTTTAGCTTGGTCCTCACGTCCGAAATCGTCAGTGATTTCCTCCCAGCCTTCCTCTATGTTCTCCAAGGCCTGATCAACCGTGACTTCACCAGCCAGGTAACGGGCCAGTTCTCGGTCAAGGACTACACCAGTGTATTGTTGAGCTCCTGGAATACGGAAATCGGATGCCATGTTTGGATGGTTCAGGCTTTCCTTGATGGCACCAAGATAGTTCTCTGCTGATTCCTTGCTAAATCCAGCTGCTACCCATGCTGTCGTATCATCAAGTTGGGAGTTTCTGTATGGATTGTATCCAGTCCAACCCATGGTCACATCAACATTCGACTGTTCGGCTTGGTTCATGTAACTCAGAAAACCGTAGGCGGCCTGCTTGACCTTGTCATCTGATCCCTGATTGATTGCCGCAGTCCAACCTCCAAATGCTGCAAAAGGTGCAAAGTTGATGCCATCGACTGCATGGGGGCAAGTATTGGCATCACAAGGAACAAGTTTACCGGTTGACGGATCAAGAACCTCAGTGGACCCTGGCATAATGACAGCCCCGATTTTATCCTTGATCATACTACCTTCTTCAATTGACAACGGCCCAATGTCTCCCCAGTCAATTGCCAAACCACAACGGCCACCGACAACCAGTCCTCGTGTATCACCGATATCCTGATTGAGCTCGTCTGGTGGTCCAAATTCACCTGTGGCCCTGTAAAGTTCAAACGATTTGCGCCATGCTTCATTGTTAATCTTGGGTTTCATGGTTTCCGGATCAAAGTAAATTCCCTCGTTGGTTCCCATTGACTGTACCCGACTAGCGGCAACTGATTGGATGGCAAAGTAGGATTGAGCATTACGCTTCTTGAATATACAAGAACCATAATCAGATTCACCATCCCCGTTCATGTCCTGACCATGTATTTTCGAAGCTACGTCGAGATACTCTTCCCAGGTACGTGGTGGTTCCAGACCATTGGCTTCGAAGACATCCGTGCGGTAATAAAGCATTTGGAAATCGCCATCAAGGGTAATGAAGTAGGTTGACCCTGATACCTTTTGGTTAAAGTCACGGAAATATGGGGCAATATCTTCAAGGTCAATCTTGTCATCCCCTGCCAGATAAGAGTCAAGGTTTTCAACAAGGCCACCACTGACAAGTTCAACCCCCCAGCCAGAAGCAAAAACCCCAACATCAATAGAATTTGTACCGGTTGCCCAATCGGTAAGGATTTTCTGAAAGAGTTCCGCAAAAGGTGCCTCGGCAACACGAATTTCGGCACCGGTCATCTCTTTAAACTCTTCGGCACGATCGACCATTCGGCCAGCAATGACAGGGCCCGGTCTCGTCAGAATATTCACAACAACACCATCATAATGGCCGTCAGCATTCCCGACGAGGGGTGTAAATGCAACACCCCCAGAAACAATAACAACCAACACCCTGATCAGATTGCGAACCACATTAATTTTTAGCATTTCTAATCTCCTTTACAAATTGCTAGCTAATGATTTAAGTTAATCCTAGGATTTACATAACAGCCCCGATCTGCCATGGAACAAATTCCACGCCACCAAATCCAAGCTGCTCACTTCGGGTTTTCTCACCATTAGCGACCTTGATGACAAGTTCAAAGATTTCGTTGCCCTTTTGTTCAATCGAAACCCCATCATCAACGATGTCGCCACAGTTCAAATCCATGTCATCTGACATGCGTTTATACATATCAGTGTTTGTTGCAAGTTTAATGCAGGGTGTCGGCTTGTAGCCTGATACTGATCCCCTGCCCGTGGTGAAAACAATTATTGTTGAGCCTGCCGCGACCTGTCCGGTGACCGAACAAGGGTCAAATCCCGGACTGTCCATAAAAACAAATCCTTGTTCCGTGACTTTTTCACCGAACCGATATACACCATTCAATGGAGCAGTACCACTTTTAGCGGTTGCTCCGAGCGATTTTTCCAGAATCGTGGTCAATCCGCCACGCTTGTTTCCAGGGCTTGGATTATTATCCATTTCACCACCATTGCGGTTGGTATAATCTTCCCACCAGGAAATCCTCTCAATGAGTTTCTTGCCAATCTCCTCAGTTTTCGCCCGTCGGGTCAAGAGGTGTTCAGCCCCATAGATTTCAGGTGTCTCCGACAGAATGGTTGTCGCCCCGTGTCTGACGAGAAGATCCGATGCGTGTCCAAGGGCTGGATTGGCAGTGATGCCAGAATAGCCATCCGAGCCACCACATTGCATACCGAGTGTAATTTTCTCCACTGGTGCCAACTCTCGATGGGTCATGTTGGCAATTTCAAGGATTTCAGAAAGTTCGGCTAGCCCCCGCTTTATCGTTCGCTTGGTACCTCCCTCATTTTGAATGGTCATGTAGCGGAGCTCGCCATCGGGTCGAATTGTCCTGCCACCAACAAGATCGGATATCTGCATGACTTCACAACCCAGGCCAATTAAAAGAATTCCTGCAAAGTTGGGATGTTGCGCATAGCCAGAAATGGTGCGAAAAAGAGTAGCATAACCCTCATCTTTCGCAGACAATCCGCAGCCTCCTCCGTGAACGATTGGTACGACCCCATCGACATTCTCAAATTCATCTACAAGGCCAGACTTCTCAGCTTCTTCGGCAATGAAGCGAGCCACGGAACCCGAACAATTTACCGTGGTGATAATACCAACATAGTTGCGAGTTCCAACACTACCGTCACTACGATGATATCCCATGAACGTGCGTTTGGTTTCAATTTCGGGAAGCGAAATGGCCTTTGTTGAAAAAGCATAGTCCTGCTTGTGCTCGCTCATTCCAAGATTATGGACATGGACATGCTCTCCGACGTTAATATCGCACTTTGCCTGACCAATAATTTGCCCATAACGCAATATGGATTCCCCTTTGGCTATTGGCTTTGCTGCAAGTTTATGACCACGTTTGATACAAGTATTCAAGGTGGAGTCTAGTCCACAAGGCTGATCACCCTTGGTGAGGTCATGCAAAGCAATAAGGACATTGTCTTGATCGCTTAGCTGGATAACGGAACTATTTTCCATTGTCATTTGTTTTACGCTTTGGTATCAAAATTGGATTATCAAACTTGAAAAAAGTGTGATGACAACTAACATGTTAGATTATGCTTGTCAAATTACTTTTGCATGAAAATGACCGCACAGATTTCCCAGTTGGTTGATTACAACAAGATTTCTCTAAAGGAGAATCATTCTGAATCACCTGGTGAGCGTGTTTACAGAGTAATCCGTGAAGCAATTTTATCTCTTGACTTCAAGCCCGGTGAAATTATCCGCAAAAAACCAATCTGTCAGAAGTTTGGGGTTTCGCGTACCCCAGTTGCTGATGCGATGCTACGATTGGAATGCGAGTCCCTCGTAGAAATAATTCCTCAATCGGCAACACGTGTTTCCAAGCTATCGCTCCGGGCAATTCGAGATGAATCCTTTCTGCGCGAGGCTTTGGAAGTTGCGGCAGTCTCTTACACAGCAAAGCATCGTAGCCAAGAACTGGTCGACAAGCTTGAGATCAACTTGCATGAACAGAAATTGTTTGTTGAAAATAAAGACTTAAAAAAATTTTATCAGCTTGATGAAGAGTTTCACCTACTTATTCTGGAGTGTTGCCGAGTTTCTACACTTCCGGAAACATTAGAAAAGCTATCTACCCAAGTCCGACGGGCTCGCCTTCTTCTGTTACCGGAACCCGGGCGCATTGCAAACACAATCAATGAGCATAAGGCCATACTGGGGGCAATCCGAATGGGCAATCCAGATTCTGCAGTCTATGCGATGCGGTTACATCTTCAACAGCTCATCAATCACTTGGAACCACTTGAGAAACTGCGTCCAGAATTGTTTCAAGTTTGATCACCGAAGAATTCAATTATTGATCAGATAAAATGAAGGCAAGCGATACAAAAGTTCTCAATTCTCGAACACAGAGACCGGTTTATCTAACACGAATGGGCTTTGGTGGTGCACCTTTGGGAAATTTGTACCGAAAGATCAGTGAAGGCGATGCTCAATCGGCTCTTGAGGCAGCTTTTGAAGCAGGTATTCGATATTTTGATACCGCACCGCAATACGGTCTCGGCCGGTCAGAGATGCGATTTAATCTAGCCATCCAACGGTTTGGGTGTGAGGAAATTAGATTGTCAACCAAGGTTGGTCGACTTCTTGAAGATTGTGCTCTTGATGAGGTAACTCCTGAAGCCTTTGTTGATGTCCCTCAAAAACGGATTGTCTATGACTATACATACGACGGTGTGATGAAATCCTTTGAGGCCAGCAAAGAACGATTGGGAGTTTCAGGGGTAGACATTCTTTTCGTTCATGATGTGGATATTTTTACTCATGGCAGTCAGGAAGCCAGCGATGCCAAGGTGCGTGAGTTGTTTGAAGGTAGGGGATATCGTGCACTTGAAGAACTTAGAAATGCTGGAGATGTTCTGGCCATAGGTGTGGGTGTCAACGAATGGCAGGTCTGTCAAAAACTGATGGACCTCGGTGATTTTGACTGTTTCCTACTGGCTGGCCGTTATACACTTCTTGAACAGGATGCACTGGAAACCTTCCTTCCTTCTTGCCTTGAACGTGATGTAGGCATTATTCTCGGAGGGCCATATAATTCGGGCATTCTTGCAACCGGTCCTGTTGCAGGAGCAAAATACAACTATAGTAATGCGCCAGAGGATATTTTAAATCTAGTGGGCAAGATTGAAAAAGTATGTCATTCTCATGGCGTAAGTTTGATTGAAGCCGCACTTCAATTTGTATTTGGGCATCCAGCAGTGAAGACAGTTATTCCAGGTGCCGCTAACGCTTTCGAGGTAAAAGAAAACGTCTCTGTCCTTGAGCGCCCAATACCTGCAACCCTTTGGTCAGACCTACGAGGAGAAGGCTTGATTCGACCTGATAGCCCAATTTCTAAGGAGATGATAAATGTTACGTGATATTGACCCCGTATTGTCACCTGATTTGCTTTTTGCCTTGGCCTCAATGGGGCATGGTGATGATATAGTCATAGCTGACGCAAATTATCCTGGTGCCAGTTGTGGACCAAGGTGTATTCGGGCTGACGGGCTGAGCACAAGTGTCGTTTTGAGAGCCATACTAAGCATAATGCCTTTGGATACGTTTGTTTCCGACCCGGCAATTTCAATGCAAGTCGTTGATAAACCAGAGGTTATTCCAGATGCAGTAAAGGACTTTCAATCCATCATAAACAAACACGCAGATCACCCAGCAGACATTACCAGTTTGGAAAGGTTCAAATTCTACGAAAGAGCTTCAAGGGCTTTTGCCATAGTACTGACCGGTGAGCGTCGGCTTTACGGTAACATCATTCTCAAGAAGGGTGTCATTAGCTTGTGAGAATTGATGCTCATCAACACTTTTGGAAGTTGGATAGGGGTGATTATGGATGGCTGAACCCCAAACTTGGAACAATTTTTCGAGATTTCTTGCCAGAAGATATTGAGCCATTTCTTTCACGTCATAACATTTCCGGCACAATACTTGTGCAGGCCGCTCCAACCGTTGCTGAAACAGAATTTCTGCTCAAGCTTGCTGAAAAGGTGCCCTTCATAAAAGGGGTTGTTGGTTGGGTCGATTTTGAAAGCCCTAATTCTGCCGAAGAAATTTTCCGGCTTGCTGAACATTCTTCTCTTGTTGGATTCAGGCCAATGATTCAGGACATTGATGATGTCGATTGGATGCTTAGTGACAAGTTGAAACCTGCATTTAGGGCATTGGTAAAGGCTGATCTAACTTTTGATGCGTTAACAATGCCACAGCACCTTGTCAATTTATTGCAACTTCTTACAGAACACAATGAGATGAGCACGGTTATTGATCATGGTTCCAAACCGGAGATCAAATGTAAACAATATTCTGATTGGGCAATGAACATGAAGATACTAGCATCTGAGACAAATGCCTTTTGCAAGTTGTCAGGGTTAGTGACAGAAGCAGGTGTTGACTGGACAATAGATGATTTAAGGCCATATGTGAACCATTTGCTGGACGTATTTGGTGCCAGGAGACTTATTTGGGGAAGTGATTGGCCAGTTTGTACACTTGCAGCAAGCTATGATACTTGGGTTGAAGTCACCCACAAACTACTTGAAAATTTAACTGACAAAGACCGTCAGGCCATTTTGGGTGACAACGCGAAGGTAGCTTATAATCTAGTGACATAACAAACTTAATTAGCAAACATAAGTACCAAAGGAGCCCCTCATATCAGTCCTCCACGAGTGTTCAAGGGTAGATTTGGCCCTATCAGTATTTGTTCTGCGCTCCTCCGAGAAGTTATCAAATCTCTCCTTACTTCTTGAGAAAATTTATTTACTCACCAGAATTGGTGAAGAGCCAATATTTCGAACTTAAATAAGCAGGTCCAAAGCAAAATCATTGCTCTGAACCAGTGTCAGTCAATTTATGGGTTACGGTCTTTAACAAGATCGTCTAATCTGATATTTAGGCGTTTGGGAATTTTGCTATGTTGCTAGCTGAGTGTCTGGACGCTTTCAAATTCCCGTTTTTTCAATGGAACAAGGACCAACTGTGTGTGTATATGCTGGTCTAGTGCAGCAAACGTATAGGAAATGATATGAAATTTAACAGAATGGGGCAAACAGACCAATTCATTAGTGAATTGTGCCTGGGTACTATGACCTTTGGCACCCAAACGCCGGAGGAGGATGCTTTTCGGCAAATGGATCTTGCCGTGGATACCGGTATCAATATTTTCGACACTGCTGAATTGTATCCCGTTAACCCGATAAGCACGGAAACACAGGGAGATTCAGAGAGAATAATTGGCAATTGGCTGCAAAAAACCGGCAAGAGATCAAAAGTATTGGTCGCAACCAAAGTTGCCGGTGAAGGAATGAAACTGATCCGGAACGGTGCACCCATTTCCAGTAAAACCATCCCGGAAGCCGTTGAAGCTTCCCTGAGATTACTGCAAACAGATTATATTGATCTTTATCAGCTCCATTGGCCCAACCGGGGTTCCTATATGTTCAGACAAAATTGGACCTTCAATCCGACCAGACAGAACAGTGAAGAAACCTTGGAGAATATGGAGGAAGTATTGACCTGTCTTGACGGTTTGGTCAAGGAAGGAAAAATCCGGTATTTGGGGCTATCCAATGAAAGTGCCTGGGGAACCTCCCAATGGCATAGAATTGCCAAAGAAAAAGGATTGCCCCGGATGGAAATCCTTCAGAACGAATACAGTCTGCTATGCCGACTCTTCGATTTGGACTTGGGGGAATTGGCCCATAACGAAAAAGTTGGTTTGCTTGCCTATTCTCCCTTGGCCACTGGGCTGTTAACCGGTAAATATCATGGTGGAACCACTATTCCAA
>CAZHIL010000224.1:0-1551 GCA_964532985.1 uncultured Albidovulum sp.
CGAGGCTCTTAAACCGGGTAATATTGTTGATTTAGAAGGTAATGTGCTGGGTACACATGAAGGAATATCTCACTTTACCATCGGCCAGAGGAGAGGTTTGGGTATCAGCGGTTTTTCGGAACCCCAATATGTTGTCAGAATCGATTCCTCCAATGCTGAAGTCATCGTTGGTCCTCAATCTGCACTCAGCACCTATGATTTCGAGATTTCCAATGTGAACTGGTTGGGTGACCTTCCTTTTGAAGAAGAAGATTCCATCAATGTTGATGTCAAGGTCAGATCAACCCGGACGCCAGCACCGGCCTTTGTCATCCCATTGAGTGAAACCAAGGCAAAAATACAATTGATTGACCCCGAATTGGCTGTATCACCTGGTCAGGCATGCGTATTTTACTCTCAGGATAGTTCCAGGGTTCTTGGAGGTGGCTGGATTTCTAGAAAAAACCTGAATACTTCTGCCAAGTCAATAAATTAATACTATAGATAACTCAGCATATTATTCTGAAAATAACCAGAAGAATAGATTTATAATTAAGGGAACCGTAATGACTTTAGATGACCTCCTTACTCAGGTGGACAGGCAATTTCAGGACTCGCTTGACAGGCTTTGTGATCTCCTGAAAATCCCCTCGATATCAACCGATCCCCAATACAGGGAAGAATGCCGCAGAGCTGCTGATTGGTTGGAATCTGACCTGAATTCAATTGGATTTTCAGCGAGTGTAAGAGAAACAGATGGTCATCCCATGGTGGTGGCACATGGCGAACGTTCTTCATCCAATATTCTGTTTTATGGTCATTATGATGTACAGCCAGTTGACCCTTTGGAGAAGTGGCATCATGCCCCATTCGAACCAAACATTGTTTCAGAAAATGGTCATAAGGCGATACATGCTAGGGGTGCATCAGATGACAAGGGACAATTGATGACTTTTGTTGAAGCTTGCCGAGTTTGGAAGGATGTCACAGGAAAACCACCCGTCGGTATTTCCATCCTACTTGAGGGTGAGGAAGAATCTGGATCACCTTCACTAATTCCATTTTTGAAGGAAAATGCCGAGGAACTCAAAGCTGATCTGGCCTTCATTTGCGACACAGGACTATTTGAATCTGAAATTCCAGCAATCATTACCCAGCTCAGGGGCTTGATGGGTATTGAATTTGAAATCACAGGCCCATCAATTGATCTTCACTCAGGAATGTATGGTGGTTTGGCAGTAAATCCAATTCAACTTCTGGGAAGCATTATTTCCGATCTTTTTGATGCTCATGGAAGAGTTATGATCAAGGACTTTTATGACGGAGTCCTGGAACTTGAGCCTTCGCACAAGGCCCAATGGGATAATTTGAATTTCGACCAGCAGGGATTTCTTGGTGATATTGGCTTGCAATTGCCTATTGGTGAAATAGACCGAACCCCCCTCGAAAAACTCTGGTCTAGACCAACATGTGAAATCAACGGTATCAATGGCGGATATACGGGTGACGGTTTCAAAACGGTAATACCTTCAAAAGCCTCGGCCAAAATAAGCTGCAGATTGGTTGGTAACC
>CAZHIL010000225.1:0-9378 GCA_964532985.1 uncultured Albidovulum sp.
GGCTTGAAACCTGACTGTTGGTGGGGTTGGTGCTATGAGTCTTTAATTAGTTGCTTTGGTATTATTAGGTTAATTAAATTGAATTGGCAATTTTGACAGTCTAAAATTTCTAATCAAATACATATTGGATGAATTTCAAAAATGAAAAATTCTGGAATTTCTGAAGAGAACTACGGTCAAAGGGATCGACGTGGTCATTGGAAGCCATTTGAAAAAATTGAGTACGCACCCCTTTTCGTTTGGCCCATTAAACCGGTCAAATTGATAAAGTGGATCTTTGGATTCCCTGGATATCTTTATCCTTGGAACATCATCTATTTTTTGCTCAGTTTGGTTGTATGGTGGGTATTTCTTCCACCATTGGAGACCATGAAAACCTTTGAACCGGCTTGGATGCTGCAGATATTAATTAGAAATGCTGGATTGATGGCCATCTGGTTTGGGGCTTTCCACCTTCATCTGTATGTGAAGAAACGTCAGGGCAAGGAATTCAAATACAATCCTTCCTGGCTGGAGACAGATGGATCAGCCTTTTTGTTCAGAAGTCAAATAAAGGATAATTTGACCTGGTGCTTTGCCAGCGGATTGCCGATCTGGTCGGGGTATGAAATTCTGACCTTCTGGATGATGGCCAACGGTTATATCCCTCATTTGAACTTTAGTGAAAACCCGGTTCTTTTTGTTGCTATGTTGTTATTGATTCCCATGATAAGGGAGTTTCATTTTTATTGCATACATCGACTTATTCACTGGCCTCCATTGTACCGAACAGTCCACAAGGTACATCATGCCAATTCAAACCCCGGCCCATGGTCCGGATTGTCAATGCATCCGGTCGAACACCTGATTTACTTTTCGAGTATCTTTATACACTGGATAATCCCATCCCATCCGATTCATGTAATAAATCAGCTATTCCATGCAGGCTTATCTCCGGGACCAGATCATACTGGTTTCGACAAGATCGTAATAGAAGGAAAGGGTGCAATTGATACACATTGTTTCGCGCATTACCTCCATCACAAATATTTTGAGGTGAATTATTCGGATGGAATTTTCCCTTTTGACAAGTGGTTTGGAACCTTTCATGATGGAACTGCCGAGGCAGATAAGCAAATGAGCGAAAGGCTGAAAAGGAAAGCCATTAAGCTAAATTCCTAAATTTTACCAAGCATTTTCGACAACCCTCCTTCAAACGGTTAGAAAATTACAAAGCCCCCACCATACAAGGGTTATTGGATATTTTTGGTTGTAAATCTGAAACAACAAATTAATAAATCTAAATTCAACAGAATTTTACCCAAATCGACATCTGTAATGCATCGACAACAATGAAGAAATTTTTTTCCATCCTTTTATTCGTAATCATGGCGTCAACAATTTCTGGTTGTATGGAGTCCATTGAACTTAATGAACCCAGTCAGGAGCAGCATGTGGAAGCCAATAGAATACTGAATGAGACCTACTTGTCTCCTTCCCGTGACATACATCCTGTATTTATGCTATCAACAGTAAACCGAATTGCTCCTAGGATCAGGAATGCCAGCTACAGGGTTTGCAATGACCTTCAACGCCCCCAATACCAATGCGATTTGGTACTAAGCTCTGAAATTTACATCCATACTAATGAACCACATATAAATGCAGCAGCAGATGAAAACAGTGACATACACATATTTGGTGGTTTGATAAACATCTCGGGTTCTGATGATGAAGTTGCTGCCGTACTGGCCCACGAGTTTGCCCATGTCATGTTTGTACATGTGGATAAGAAATATATGGGCGCATTAATTGGACAAAGTATTGCCTTGGCCCTGGTTTCTGATAGTGCTTCTCCTCAAAGTCAACAATATTGGGCAGATTTGGGTGCCGGGATTGGTTCTACTGCCTATAGCAAGGAGATGGAACTGGAAGCTGACAGGGCAGCAGTTTATATCATGCAGTACGCAGGTTACAATCCAGAAGCCATGCAGGATTTTTTGGTACGTGCATCCCGAGAAAATGCCCGTCAAGCCAGGCATGGTGTGTCCACAGTAGGTTTTCTGCAAACCCATCCAAGCGATCATAACAGAATGGCCCACTTGGTTTCGGCGATTCAGGATGCCAGAATTGGTAGGCCACTGGTATCAACCGGATTCTGAACCTGATAATGTTGGCTAAACAGAATAGCAAAGCATAAGAGCATAATTACTGCCATTTATTAAATTTCACTGAAAAATACTAAATTTATAAATCTTCAGTAATCGCTGCGTGAGGACATAGTTCTACTTGGATTTTCGGGGATCTAGGAAATTACATGAGACGGGATTTGATCAACATACTTGAAATGAATTTATCTTAGGATCGTTGAAAAGAGATCTGGAAATATTAATCACACATTTAACGATCAACACAATTGGTGTATGTAATATCTGGTATTATCTGTTATTTTTTAATAAATCAGATATTTAGGATAGTCTGCTTCATTCATTAACTGGCTTGTCCAGTAATTGGAAGCCAACATACATATAGGAATAAAGACTTGTCAGAAAATTTACGAATCGCAATTGCGGGCATAGGGTTGGTTGGCAAACGCCATGCAGAAGCAATCAAGCGATTACCGGGGATTTCTCTATGTGCCATAGTTGACCCTGAAGAAGCTGGTCGAAAATATGCTAGCAAACACAATCTACCTTGCCTTGATACATTGGAAGATTTGTTTGCCGAGTTATCCCCGGATGGTGTGATACTGGCAACACCGACCAAGTTACATGTTAAACAGGGATTGGAATGTATTAATCATGGTTGTCCTGTATTGGTTGAAAAACCTTTGGGTACCAATTACCGCGATTCTATCAAACTAGTCATGACAGCTGAAGAAGCAGGTGTAAGTTTATTGGTGGGACATCATCGGAGGTATAATCCACTGATCAGCAAAGCAAAGGAAGTAATTGTTGCAGAGGAAATTGGAACCATACGTGCCGTCCACGTAAACACATGGTTCTACAAACCGGACAATTATTTTGAGGATGCACCTTGGCGTAAAAGAAATGGAGCCGGGCCAATCTCGGTCAATCTGGTTCATGATGTTGACCTGATTCGTTATCTTTGCGGTGAAATTGAGACCGTACAAGGTCAATCCACTCCTTCAGTACGGGGATATGAAAATGAGGATGTCGCTGCTGCAGTATTGAAATTTCGAAATGGTGCAATTGGAACAATTACGGTTTCCGACAGTATAGTCGCACCCTGGAGCTGGGAATTGACTTCACGTGAGTATCCTATTTATCCCCCAACAGGAGAAAGCAGTATTCTCATAGGGGGATCACACGGTTCGCTATCATTGCCGGAATTACGGCTCTGGACCCATAAGGATGGGCTTAGAGACTGGTGGACACCTATCTCTGCAACAACCCTGACACGTGAAGCATCAGATCCTTTGGTAAACCAAATATCACATTTTGCTGATGTAATTAGGGGAACAGCCTTACCGCTGGTTTCCGGACAAGAGGGTTTAAGGGCATTGCAAGTTATCGAAGCTATACAGATAGCCTGCATCAACGGTAAAGTCGTATCGATTGATGATATCTAATATTAATTAGAGGAATAAATCTTACTTTAATAAATATTTCATATATTTTAAAAAATATCTTGCATTATAATTTTTATACGATATAAAGATTCGAAATACTCATTTTTCGAGGGAGAATTATTATGCTAAATAATTTCATACGCAAGGCGATGCTAACCATGGTGGTTGCTGCTGGTGCTTTATCCATAACCGCTACTAGTAGTTGGTCTGACAAGATTGAATTACGTATGGCCACTTCAGGGTCAGAAACCGATCAGCGATCTGTCGCAATGCTGGAAGTATTTGCTCCAATGGTTGCTGATTTTATTGATTACAAACCAAGTTACAACGGCACCATCTTTGCGCAGGGTACTGAACTTGATGCAATTTCCAGGGGAAACCTTGAAATGTCAATTGCATCTGCTCAGGAATTGGCTCAGTTTTTTCCTGAGTTTTCCATTTTTGCCACTGGCTATGTGCATCAGGATGCAGCGCATCAGGTGGCGGTGTTCAATGATCCACTGATGGATTCTTTCAAGGCAACGACTGAAAATGAATTGGGTGTCAAGTTGCTGTCGGTCATGTATCTGGGACGAAGACAGGTTAACCTTCGTCAAAGCAAGGAAGAATTAACCGTAATGACCCCAGCTGATTTGGAAGGAGTAAATCTGCGCATGCCTGGTACGGATGCTTGGCAGTTCCTTGGAAGCGCTCTGGGTGCAGCCCCGACACCAATGGCCTTTTCTGAAGTCTATACCGCACTATCAACAGGTGCAGTTGATGGCCAAGATAATCCCTTACCAACGGTTGTGGATGCTAAGTTTTACGAAGTTACCAATCAGATTATTCTGACATCACATCTAGTTGACTTGAACTATATTGCCATTTCCAAGGAATTCTGGGATAATCTAACTTCTGAACAGCAAGCCACCATGCAGGAGGCTGCAGATGCAGCAGCTGAGAGTGGCCGTCAAAAGCAGTTAAAACTTGAAGAGGATCTGGTATCATTCCTTGAAGAGCAAGGAATGGAGGTATACGAACCTGATCTTGAGGCATTCCGAAGCCATGTCCAGGCACAGTATGTTGGTTCAGAATTTGCTGAGTCTTGGCCTGAGGGTGTTCTTGAAGCAATTAATGCTCTTGGTAATTGATCAAGGTTTAATTGACTGAATAGGGGAACCACTTTGACTAAATTTACGAAATGGTTCAATAACTTAACTGAAGCGATTGCTGCCGGTATGTTGGCAGCAATCTTTCTCGTATTCATGTTGCAAATTGTCCTGCGTTACTTCTTTACACCTGCCGGTTGGACGCTTGAGTTCATTGGAATCTTATGGGTTTGGGTGATCTTTTTCAGTTGTGCATTTATCGTCAGGGAACAGGATCAAGTACGTTTTGACATCCTTTATCTGGCAGCACCTCGTAAGGTTCGTCAAATTATGTCCATAATTGCGGCACTCGCAATTATTGGTGGTATGGTCTATGCGTTTATGCCGACTTGGGAATACATCGATTGGATGAAAATTCGCAAGACTGCAACAGTACGCAATCCTTTTACTGGTAACAAGATACCAATGCGAGATATCTTTGTGATCTATTCGGTATTCATGATCGCAGTAAGCGTACGTTATGCATGGCAATTGATAACAATAACGAAATATGGACCTCCAAAGACGGAGCTTGAGGTTGTACTGGAGGCTAGTGAAAACGATGAAGAAGAAGGATCCAAATCATGAGTTTTGAACTTCTTATCTGCCTAGTAACTATATTCGCACTGGCCGGTATTGGTACTCCAATAGGATATTCAATCCTTTTGGGATCGGTGGCATATTTAGGGTTTGCAGGGCTTGATGTTGCTCTAGCTGGTGAAAAGATACTCCAAGGATTTTACAAGAGTACAATTCTATTGGCAGTACCATTGTTTATTGTCGCTGCCAACATCATGAATGCAGGAACCATAACCGATCGACTGCTAAGTTTTTGTGTTGCCGCGGTTGGAAGGTTCCGGGGAGGCTTGGGACATGTAAATGTCGTTGCTTCCCTCATATTTTCCGGTATGTCCGGTTCCGCTGTTGCCGATGCTGCGGGTATCGGCAAGATTATTATCGGTATGATGACCAAGGATGGCCGCTATAGCCGTGGTTATGCAGCTGCAATTACAGCAGCATCCGCAACTATTGGTCCGATTATTCCACCCTCAATTCCAATTGTATTATATGCCTTGGTTTCCAAGGCATCAATTGGTTCACTGTTTCTAGCTGGAATTTTACCTGGCCTGATCATGGGAATCGTTTTGATGGCAATGAACTACTACATTGCAAGAAAGCGTAAATTTGCACTTGAAGAACCTATACCACTACGGGAATTACCAAATAAAACAGTAAATGCATTTCCAGCCCTTCTCATGCCTGCCATTCTGCTTTATGGCATCTATGGTGGAGTCACCACACCAACAGAAGCTGCGGCAGTAGCTGCATTTTATGCCCTGTTTCTTGCTGCCTTGTTCTATCGGGCATTATCAGCCAAAAGACTTTACCAGGTATTTGTCGACAGTGCTCGATCTTCAGCGTCAGTCGGCGTGGTTATTGGTGGTGCTTTCATACTTAATTTCATCGTCATCCAGGAACAGATTCCCCAAGCCATTTCTTCGGTGTTGGAAGAATCCCATATTCACCCGATCATTTTCCTGATCGCAGTGAACATTCTAATTTTGTTTCTAGGCTGCCTGCTTGACGCAACTACCATAATCTTGGTCATAGTTCCGCTTTTCATTCCAACATGCACTGCCTTGGGCATTGATCTGGTTCATTTTGGGATTCTCGTGGTGGTTAACTCCATGATCGGTTTGATTACCCCACCTTATGGTATACTTTTGTTTGTGATCAACGCTGTAACAGACATACCGTTGCGAGAGATCATCAAGGAAATCTGGGCATTTCTTGCTGTGCTAGTACTAGCACTTCTCTTGATGATACTTGTCCCCGACGTGGTATTGTGGCTACCGAGAGTTTTCGGCTATCAGGGTTGAGATGCTTTCGATTTCAACCGCTTCCATACCCGGGATTCTAGGAGACAAATTAATTGAAATAGCCAGTGCTGGTTTCTCCGGTGTGGAACTTCATGAGCCTGATTTCACTGGGTTCCACACCACATCAGTTGAACTACGAAAACTGGTCGATGACCTGAATTTGAAAATCCTCCTGTTAAAGTCCTTTCATGACCTTGAGGGGTGGACTGGTAAAAGAAAAGCCCTGGCTTTTGATCAATTGGAACACAAGTTTGACCTTATGGAAGAACTTGATATCACGATGTTGTCGATTGAGGCTTCCAGTGCTGTACCCGACGATGATAGTAATATTGTCCATGATTTGGCTGAGGCTGCAGAAAGGGCAAACAAACGAGGTATCCGACTGGCTTACATGGCAGTTCCATGGGCAGGGCAAATAACATCCAATAATCAGGCGCTGGATCTAATTGATGAGGTTGACAATCCGAATCTGGGTTTATTGCTGAACAGTAATCTATCACTTGTTGATGGCATCAAACCGGCACAGCTAAATCATCTTCCATCTGACAGGATATTTCACGTTCAATTGTCAGATACTACCAGAATCGGATCAGTTACCAGCAGAAATGATCATACAAATGTCTTGCTCCCGGGACAGGGTAATTTAAACCTGGCAGGATTCGTCAAGGTAATTGCTCATAATGGGTATAAGGGTGCATGGTCGATTGCCATGTTCAATGAACACAGTCCACGTCCGGGTAACAGTACATTGGCACGTGACGGTTATCGTGCACTGGTCAACCTGCTTGACGATGTATCAAGGAATAATCCTGATCTGGATTTCGAGATTCCAGATCTTCCCCCGCGTGTTCAAGCTTCGGGTTTCGAGTTTATCGAATTCGCAGTAGATGAGGATTGTGCCTCTGAACTAACCGATCTGTTATCTTCCTCCTGTTTCAGGCTGGAACGACATCATATTACGAAATCAGTGGAACTTTGGCGGCAGGGTTCAGTAAACATCATTGTCAACACCGAAAGCAAGGGGTTTGCACATAGGGCATTCGAAGCCCACGGCCCAACTGTGTGTGATATTGGTCTTCGAGTTGATAATGCATCGCAAACTATAAATCGCGCTGGTGGGTTGGGAACACCAAAATTTTCTCAACCTGTTGGAAGCGGGGAGTTGGATATACCAGCCATCAGAGGGGTAGGTGGAAATGTGGCGCATTTTATCGACGAGAATTCAAATCTCCACAGGGTATGGGATATCGAATTCAATCCGGTAGCAAATATCAGCGCTGTCCAACCAGCCGGCATACGCCGAGTTGACCATGTGTCCCAAACCATGCGGTACGAGGAAATGCAGAGTTGGTTGCTGTATTATATTTCAACCTTTGAGGCCAGCAAATCTCCCATCTTTGATGTTGCCGATCCTTCGGGAGTTGTTCGCAGCCAAGCTATTGAAAGCCCGGAGGGTGAAGTTCGACTCAATCTAAACGGTGTTGAAGGCCAGCATACCTTTGCAGCTTCGTTTCTTCATGATCACTATGCTGCTGGCGTTCAGCATATCGCCTTCCTTACGGATGATATCTTCGAGACTTCAAAACGGCTTGACGATTGTGGATTCAGACGGCTTGAAATCTCGTCAAATTACTATGATCATATCCAGGCACATTTTGGTCTAGAAAAGGATTTGGTTGATAGATTGAAGTTCGGCAACATTCTTTATGATCGACAAAACAAAGGGGAGTATTTCCAGATCTACAGCCGTCCGATATTCCAGGGCTTTTTCTTCGAGATCGTTCAGCGAAGAGGGGGATATTCCGGTTATGGTGCCCGTAACGCCTCAGTAAGGCTGGCCGCACAAAAGATACATCAGAAAAAGCCAACCAATTCCATTCACTGATCAGAAAAAGTAATGGTGAAACCTCTCAAAAGCACATTGAGTTTAAATTATGTCAACTCTTCCATGCAAATTGATTACACCCTTTCCAATGCTGGACGAAAGGGTTGCTATTTGCAATCATGTCACTCGATGCCCATGAAATACTCCCAGCATATCTGATATTATTAAGAATTGTATCTACTTCATGACAAATCAAACAACTTCTGAAAAAGAACTCCGATATTGGTGGCGTACCTCAATTATCGACATGAAGCCCGGACACATAGCCCTTCAAGGCCATACGATCGAAAGCCTTATAGGTAAAGCAAGTTTATCCCAAATGATTTGGATGATGTTACGGGGTTCCCTGCCTGAAATCAAACAGGCTGAATTGTTGGAAGCGGCACTTGTTGCGGGTGTGGACCATGGTCCGCAGGCACCTAGCATTGCTGCAGCACGTATGGCAGCAACTTGTGGTGTTGGGATCAATAATGTGATAGCGACAGCGGTCAACATGTTGGGGGATGTCCATGGTGGTGCGGGAGAATCATGTGCAGAACTTTATTACTGTATTGAGATGTCAATAAATAATGGACTCCCATTGGAGGAAGCCGTTGTCAAGGGCCTGGATGATTGGCAGACAGAACACGGAAAGATAATACCGGGGTTCGGCCATCGATTTCACAAACCTGTAGATCCACGTGCGCCCAGACTTATGTCGATTGTTCGAGAGGCAGCATTGGAGGGTACAGTCTCGGGAAAGTTCGCTGACATTGCCGAAGTCATACAATCTGAACTCCACCGCCGTATCGGTCGCCCCCTTGCCATGAACATTGATGGTGCTACGGCTGTGATCTTTTGTGAACTCGGCTTTCCACCACCCTTGTCTCGGGGCTTGTTTTGCTTGTCACGCTCGGTAGGTATCCTTGCCCATGC
>CAZHIL010000226.1:0-3737 GCA_964532985.1 uncultured Albidovulum sp.
CTCCACCGATGATATAGGCATCAGTTGTAAAGTACTTGTCTCCAGTATTGGGAAGGGTTTCAACCCGATAAACAAAATCGACAACAGCGAGACCGAATGCGAAAATCCTTACCATATCTAACTAAATCCAAACCAATGATGCTTATAACCAAGATTGTATCATTAGGTTATTCAATTTTCTGCTCAAGTAAGTCAAATGAATTGTAATTAAGTGGGAAGTGACCAAAAATACACCTGCAAGATAGTAGTTACAACTCAAAATTAATTCTATAGTTACCTACACGAGAATTTAACTCATTGTAATTGAGCGTTAAGGTATGAATATTGCTACAATATTTTCTACTTTGAACAGTTTAGCTTCAACTATTGGCTGAAAAATTTAAGTACCCTTCATGAAATATAGATTTATTAATAGATGTGGATCAATCAGGTGATTTATTATCAATAATCTCGATCTATACCTTACCTGTTATCAAATCCATATTGACTTTTCCAACATTTTGTCTTGACTGTACAAATCAGTCCTTACAATCCCAAAAAACAGCTATTACCCAATCAATAAATTTTCAAATAGTTAGAACCTAAACTTGCAATTGGCCGTGATACTTTCTTGCAATTGGCCGATAGTAAAATCTATCTAACTCCCCTGACAATAAGATCTAAAATCACCTTTCGCCTTTCAGATAGGGAATCATTAGAGCCTTAGGACATCCGGCACGCCGGGACATGACAATCAATGCCAGAATGGATAATACATACGGCATCATAAGAAATACCTGGTAAGGAACAACATTTCCAACCACCGATTGCAATCTTACTTGATAAGCATCAAAAGTCGCAAAAAGAATTGCACCGAGTAGGGCCTTCCCTGGCTTCCAAGACCCGAAAACAACAAGTGCTATGCAAACCCATCCCCGTCCGTTAATCATTTCAAAAAAGAATGAGTTGGATGCCGACAGGGTAAGGAAGGCACCTCCTACGGCCATTAAGGCAGACCCGACCGCAACAGCAGACATCCTTACCAGCGTAACACTAATTCCCTGAGATTCCACAGCAGCTGGATTTTCTCCTACCGCCCGAATAGCTGTACCTTGCGTGGGTTTGGCTCCGAAATCCCCTCCATACCGCATTCTGACAGACGCTCTTTTGTATCTCTTGAGCGTATCAAGGATTTCGTTTGAAGATATTCCCGTTCACTCGGAAATCCTGTTCTTCCACTCATCGGTCAAATTGTTCCAAAGGAGATCAAGTTCGTGCTTCCAGGGAAAGGGGTTTCCGATTTCATTGGCAATGATGTGTTTGAGACCAAATTCTATGCTGTTGATGCGACGGAACTGGGATCCCATGGCCATTGCCATAATCACATCCAGCTTGGAAAGACCACGACTCTCCCATGTTGATGCCTCAATCTCATCATTCATAGTGGCTGCAATGGCATAGGTCCTTGACCCTATCCGACTCATTGCCGGGAGATCCCCTTGTTGCTGATTGCTCATTTACGGAATTCCTTGCCCTGTCATACCAATTTGGGTTTAAATTGACCTCCGGTCCGGAACTCAACAGTGAACCGGTTTCCTGCCGTTCCCCGGGAATTTGGGAATATATCGGATGGATTCCCCATCCTCCAGCTTCACGACAAAATAGATGCCCTTTTCGGTATAGGCCTGAAATGGTCGCCCCATGGCCCTGCCCGGTTCCGGTTGAAACACCCTGTTCAGTTCTTCCTCATCAGTCATGAGGGGATTGTTGTCCTCCGGAAGGTCACCCCATTCGAAAACCACCTCGTCGAGGGTATCGCCATTCTTCTTCAACTGCGGTTCAAGCAGCTTGCGCCATGTAATGGCCCTAGTTTCATCGGGCATTGATCGTTTGAATGCTGCCAGCAGTTCCTTGACTTCCCGCAGTGATAGCCTGCCGAAACCGGGCAGGGACAACAGATCGGAATCCGAACGTGCAGCCACTTCACCCAGGATTTCCATCCCGTTGCTGCGCAGGAGATTGAAGGTACGGACCGTCAGCTCGCACTCCCCGATCCGAACGTATTTCCAATTGATGGGTTCTACTCTCATTTACTCTCTCCTTGCCAATGGGATCAATGCCAACCAGATGGCTCCTGCATGGTCCAGTTTCAACCGGGGTTCCTGGCAAACTGCATTCTGACCAAATCCGGTGGAGAGGTTTTCCTGGGATACGGCTACAATCCGACCGTAGTCAAAGGTAATCGTTGTAATGCCTGGGTTTCATGCCAAAACCGGGCTTCCTGGGAATGTGACGGATGGTTTCCAGGCCATCATAGGCGTGGACAAAATAGATGTTCCTCGAAGTATAGGCAACAAAAGGCCTGCCCCGTATCGTACCAAAACCGGGATAGAATTCCCGGTCAAGTTCTTCAGGATCCGACAGCACGGGGATATTTTCCTCAGATGGTATATCACCCATTCAAGGGTCACGTCTTCCAGGCTCTCGCCATTGTCCTGCAGCAATAGTTCGAACATCCGGCGCCAAGTCGTGAACCCTGACCTATCTTTCTGTTCCAATGAAGGCCATCCCATGGTTTTAAATCCTTAAATCACCGTTTTTATTGACAGGTGACTTTATCGCTCTAGGACAGGGTATCAACGGATCCTAATCACGAGCATATTCCATGGGTTCGATGGAGGAAACATCAACCGTTTTGGTGGCCCTTCCCATTTCATAGATGGTCTGCATGTTCATCCAGTAGATGGAAGACGTGTTGAAAAGCCGAGCCAGACGCAACGCCGTATCGGGCGTTATGCCTGTCTGGCCCTTGACCAGACGTTCAATCCTTGTTCTGGGAACACCCAGCCGGCGGGCACATGTCAGGGAGCTCATGGCCAATGGCCTGAGATAGAGTTCATGCAGAACCTCACCGGGATGGGGAGGATCCTTGAGAAGTCTTTGGGTCATGACTGGTCCTTTCAGTGATAATCGACAATTTCAACATCGGCAAGTCCCCTTTCCGTCCAGAGAAAACAGATTCTCCATTGGCTGTTGATGCGCAATGAATGGCATCCCTTCCGCTCCCCTCACAGAAGCTCAATGTGGTTCCCCGGTGGAAACCTGAGATCCTCCAGGGAATCGGCGGCATCCAGAGCCAGGAGCATTGTGCGGGTCCTGCGAACAAGTTCGGAGGGTAAACCCTTGCCATACAGTCCTCGCTCGGCATTTCTTGCAAGCTTCCCCCTGGTACCCTGTATCATGCCCCACCATGTAGCAACTGTCAGGTAATGTATCAAGTAATGATACAGATTATTCCTCTCAAATGGCAGGGTGCCTCCACCATTCGGGAAAATCAAAAAATCCGGGATAGATAATTCAGTTAGAGTTCCTCTCTAAAGGCAGAGGTCATCACTCCCTTTAAATCCCTATTTCAGCCCATACTTACCAGATTGGCCTAGACCTGCCATGTATCTAAATCCAACAATGACAGTTGAGATGATCTTCATTTGCTTTTAACCTTCCCTTCACAAAGTGACCAATTCACATACCCCACAACTCAAAGAGTGTTTCGATCTTTAAATAAGAGTGGATAAGCCAAATCTACAAGGAATGGAGATGCGAATATCCCCTCCATTAATAAAAAACTAAAATGCGGAAATCGGCAATGAACTTCCTCATCAGTAAATATCTATCCCCTTGAGGCACTAGCCCAGTAAATGGGGATTCTTACTGGTGATTAATCGATTTTTTATCATCAGGCAGCGATCCTGCTACAG
>CAZHIL010000227.1:0-2832 GCA_964532985.1 uncultured Albidovulum sp.
ATGTAGAAGATGCCAAAAAGGCTGTTTCAATCGGGGCTGATGCCATTGTTGTATCCAATCATGGCGGGCGCCAACTGGATGGTGCTCTCTCTTCCATCAGGATGTTGCCCGCAATAGTTGAAGCTGTTGGAGACAATGTTGAGGTATATTTTGATTCCGGTATCCGTTCAGGCCAGGACATATTACGAGCCATCGGATTGGGAGCCAAGGCAACATTGATTGGACGAGCCTATATTTATGGTCTGGGGGCAATGGGTGAAGCAGGTGTTGAAAAAGCCATTGAAATTATGCACAAGGAATTGGCTACTTCCATGGCTTTGTGTGGGATTAGGGATATTTCCGTATTTGGTGAAAAAAATCTTTTGATTCCTACAGACTTCCAAACAAATTGGAAAAGGTAAAGGGCACAAGGCACAAGGATACGTCCAAAAAAATAAAACAACCACGAATTCATTCAGAAATTCTTCACCTTTATTTACTATCTGATGAGATTCGGTAGCCCGGAATTAGAGGTTCTGCAGATCCTGGAAGCAGGGAGATTGCTGAATCGACCAACTATCTCCAAAAATATTAATTAGACATCTTGACATGTAATAATGACGTATTATATTTGTCCCTATGTTTGATAAAGAAATTACATTGGAAGAATTGGCTCAGCAAAGTGGTGTAGAACACCGTACTCTTCGTTCTTGGATTAGTCAGGATTTGCTATTGCCCCCAAACCGGATTGGTCGGGGAGCTCGTTATCCTAGCATGAATGTGGATCGTGCCTTAGCCGTGAGAACTCTGAAGGAAATTCATGGGGAAGCCATCGCAACTATTAGAAAACGGCTCATGTTGGCATCAGAATCACAAATAAGGGAATGGGCACAGCAAGCCAGAAAATCTAACATTGGCCTTGAATCCCCCCGTGATTATTTGCGCGGGATCAAGGAGAAAAAAAGTAATTATCAAGACAATAAATTCAAGCTTCAATCTCCAAAAGGTAATTTTTCCATAGGGATAGATTCAAGTTATGCTTTTTCCAGCAGAAAACACGAAATCGAGCAAGAAATCCAAGATGTGGCTGGGGTTGAACAATTAATTTCGATACTTGAATGGTTTTTGGCTCGTCCTGTACCAAGGAAGTCCCGAGGTAAAAACTGGACCCGGATTTCCATAACTCCGGATATAGAGATATCCATTCGAGGTAAACTAGAGCCTCGCGATCGAGCACTATTCGAACAACTTGCGGATCTGTTCCGCTCAATTTTAACAGGGAGTATGTACCATGATGACGACCGAACTTAATTTAACTTTAAACTTCGACCGTGAAATTTTCTGGAAGGGCGGAGATTCCGTACGCTATCTCGTTGCCGGGTTAAATGCCAAGCAAAAGGGAACAAGCAAGAAAAAGAAAAGAGACCCTCTCAATATTGCTCTGGTTCTTGATGCAAGTGGATCAATGTCAGGTCAAAAGATTGAATCGGCAAAATTAGCTGCCCTGGGATTGGTAAAACATTTGCACAAAGATGACCGATTGAGCCTCGTGTCCTTTTCTTCAGATATCCAGGTTCATTTTAACGCGATCAAAATAGATGATGAAAGTTATGGGAAAATTCAGTCTGAAATAACCATGCTTAGCGCTCGTGCTATGACCAATCTATCTGATGGTTGGTTTAAAGGGATTGATTGTGCTGCCAAAATTGCCGAGGAAAATAAAAAACTTACACCCCGGGTCATCATATTGAGTGATGGACACGCGAATAGGGGGATTTGCAATCCTGATGAATTGAAAGAGCATGCCCGTGAACTGCGAAATCGCGGAGTAATGACCTCGACCTTGGGTATTGGCAATGGCTATGATGAACTATTGCTGAAGGGGTTAGCCGAAGAAGGCGGTGGTCGTTTCCATGATGCCGAAGGGGCTGAGGATATCTCAGCGGTTTTGCTTGGCGAACTTGGTGATATTGTTGATACACTGGTTGAAGGTACACAGCTTGAGTTGAAAATCCCAATGGGGGTAAATGTTGAAGCTTTAGGCATTTCCAACTGTCAAGTTTCCGACAACAGGATAAAAGTCTCCTTGGGGAATATCTTGAAGGGGCTTGATCGGCATGTTGTATTCAAGATTACCTGCCCCCGAATGGCTGCGGGGGAAAAATTGGCATTTGATCTTCGTGCCAAGGGAGTAATTCCGGGTAGTGATACCAAAATCAAGACAAAAGCCGTTTTGGTTCACCTTGAGTCGGCTAACAAAGAAAAGAATTTCAACCAGGTACGAAATATACCCATAACGGAAGTTGTAGCCAAGCACTGGAACGCATTTATTGTTTCAGAGGCAGGTAAACTTAACCGTGTAGGGAGATATGAAGATGCAGGGCGGTTTGTTCGAAAGGAAAAAAGTTATTTAAAACGTTATGTAAAGGGGCTGGACATAGAATCTGAAATGCTCAGGAATTTGGTAATACTTGAAGCGGCCAGTATAAGGGACTTGTCACCTCGAATACACAAGGAAATGACTGCTTATAGCTTATATCAAATCGAAAACAGGGCTGATCACATGAAAAATCGAAGGCCCATGTATGAAAAATTGGCCAAGGAAATCGGTTCTTGATTAAACATACGATTTCAGGGCACGTCTCTTAAACTAACAGGTTTTCGAATTTAGGCTATCCCAGGAAATAATTAAATTGGAAGTCTCCTTAAATCAAATCCGTTTAAGGTTTGAATTCACCTGTTGATTTATAGATTTTGGGTAATATATCTTTGTGTCTTTGTGGACAGGCACCCTTGGAGGTTGTCCGCTATTTTTCACTTAGGAGAAAATGATGGTAACAGATAATATACCAA
>CAZHIL010000228.1:0-1557 GCA_964532985.1 uncultured Albidovulum sp.
CGAAGCAAAACTGATGGATTATCTGACGATCATTCAGATTCTTGATTCGATGCTCAGGCTATCGGCACCCCTCATTTTTGCCTGTCTGGCAGGATTGTTTTCGGAACGATCAGGTATCTTTGATATTGGGCTGGAAGGTAAAATGCTGGCTTCCGCTTTCTTTTCCGCAGCTGTTGCTGCAGCGACAGGGTCGGTTTGGCTGGGTTTGATGGCGGGTTTGACTGCTTCCATGATATTGGCAGCCATTCACGGGTTTGCCTCGATCACCTTTCAAGGCAATCAATTGATCTCTGGAGTGGCAATAAACTTCCTGGCATCCGGAATGACCGCATTAATCGGGCAGAATTGGTTTCGTCTGGGTGGCAGAACACCATCCCTTTCAGGTGATGGCCGCTTCCTGCCCATTGAGTTCCCCTTTGCCGAGTCGATAGGCAAGATTCCTTTTCTTGGACCAATTTACAGTGAACTTCTTTCGGGTCATACCATTTTAGTTTACGTTGCGTTGTTGACCGTACCGTTTACCTGGTGGTTGCTATTCAAGACCAGATTTGGACTGAGGCTTAGAGCAGTGGGTGAAAACCCTGAAGCTGTTGATACGGGAGGCGTTTCAGTTTCTTTCCTCAGATATAGGGCCGTTTTGATTTGTGGGTTGCTTTGTGGATTGGGAGGTGCTTATCTGGCAACAGGCATGGCCGCCGGTTTCATCCGGGACATGACAGCTGGCAAGGGGTTCATTGCCCTTGCTGCCTTGATTTTTGCCAAATGGCGTCCTGCCTACGCCCTTTATGCATGTCTGCTGTTCGGTTTTCTGGAAGCAATTGCCATCAGGTATCAAAATATCACGATAGAAGGTGTTGGAACCATTCCCGTTCAATTCATGCAGGCGCTGCCATATATCCTGACCATTGTAATTCTGGCAGGTCTGGTTGGTAAGGCCATTCCACCCAAGGCAGGGGGAGAGCCTTATGTCAAGGAGAGGTGACGATTTTTCATTAACTGCTGACTATCATTAATTTGACTATGGCTATCCAACCCGAAATTCCCCGAAAGCAAAATTTTATCAATGGTGAGTGGTGTAACCCGATCGAAGGTCACTATATGGATACCTACTGCCCTTCATCGGGCAACCCCTTGGCATCCCTCCCCGCCTCAACAGGAAATGATATTGATCAGGCCGTTGAAGCTGCCCGTACAGCCTTTGAAAGGGGAACATGGTCAAATTTAAACCCCGTACAAAGAGGAAGATTGCTTGCCAGATTGGGTAAAGCCATCGAGGACAACATAAACCAGTTGGCAGAATTGGAAGCTAGTGATACTGGGAAACCACTTAAACAGGCGAATGCAGATATTGTAGCAACAGCAAGGTATTTTGAATTCTATGGTGGGGCTGCAGACAAGTTTGGTGGTGAAACAATTCCCTATCTTCAAGATTATCAGGTACAATTGATAAGGGAACCCCTGGGGGTAACCGGACATATAATTCCTTGGAACTATCCCGCGCAAATGTTTGGAAGAACATTGGCTCCGGCCTTGGCGATGGGTAATAGTGTTGTTTTC
>CAZHIL010000229.1:0-4312 GCA_964532985.1 uncultured Albidovulum sp.
AAATCATATTTAAAGGTTTGGTACCAAATAAAATATCCAAACCATATCCAATTACAAAGCCCAACCCGACTCCAGCAACGAGGTCAACCACCATTCGCCAACCCATATTGGCTTGGGAAATCGGACTTTCTCCCTTTTCGGGTGGATTGATCTCTTCCTCCAGGTTCCTTATGCGTTCCTGTAGGTTTTTCTTTTGTTCGGAATCATCAGTACGAGTCATGCCAACCATTTCTCAATCGTTTCCAAAAATCCTGGCAACCTGTTCTCTAGCCTGGTCCTTGTGTTCATCCTTGACATGAGCCAGGACCATACCCATGGCAACAACAAGTACTCCCAAATCGTCTGAATAGCCCGCTCCCACCATTATGTCCGGAATGGCATCAAGTGGAAATATGAAATATCCGAGTGCACTTATGATAGGCGCTTTGGCCCATTGGGGAGTATCCTTGTCCAGTAGACAATAATACAAAACAAATACCTGGAAAATAACTTTTTGGCCGGCAACCCGTGCATAGCTACTTATTTTCCTTGAAAGTGATTTCTCATCATATTTGTCTTCATAATTGGTACTCAGGACCTGTTTTGGAACATTCTTACCCGTTCTGGAGCCGAAGTCGGCTATTTTATTCCAAAGACTTTTCCTGTCCGACCGGCTGAACTCTTCAAGCAACTGCTGTTCATTACTGACTATTTCGTTCCACAGCTCTTCACCTTCCCCCTCGGAAGAATCGTTTTCCCCCTGATGGTTTACATCCTTGGAATTCATGGGCTGCCAATTACTCCTGATCTACCTTATGGTTCACCCAATTAGATAATTTTGGATCACCAATGTTTCAACTTCATCAATTTGAGAGGTCTTGCTTTTCCAAGTGAACTCAAGCCTCTTCAACATACTCGATGAGACGGGGTAAATTGTCCTGAATTGGCTGTTTCATTATATTTATCAATTGGTTGGGGTTCCTGACCCTTCCAAAAGGAATTCTATAGGCTTTGGCAATATGCTCGAAATCTGGTGGTGAGGGATCCACCCCAATTGGTTCGATACCCTGATTAATCATGTAGTTCTTGATTTCACCATATCCCTGATTGTTGAATACCACGAAATTAACCGGGACCCTTTCATCCACAGCCGTTCCCAACTCTGCAAGTGTAAACTGGAAACCGCCATCTCCCACAAGACAAACCAAAGGGGCAGAGGAATCTGCCAGGGATGCACCAATGGCTGCAGGAACCGAATATCCTAGTGCACCATAACCTGTTGCGGCGTTGAACCAACCGGTGTCACTGTGAATGTGACAATATAGATTTCCAGCGTAAGATATTTGGTTTGAATCACCAACCAGAATGCTATCGGGAAGCTCTTTCTGAATCGCATGGATGATATTTATGTAATTCATTTCCTCTGGAGACAGGATTGACTTTACCTCTTCAATGGCCTGCCTGGTTCTTTCCCTACCTCCATTATTTCTAGTGGTTGTCGGGAGTAACTCCAGGAGCGGTTTCAAAAAATTAACGACATCCGAACAAATGGCAATATCAGCTTTCGGTCCTTTTGTTAGTTGGGTTTCGTCAATGTCCACCCTTATCAGGAACTTGAATCTGATTTCGGGCAGTGATTTGTAAATATTGAAATCCGTCGGGCCGAATTCTGTACCCAAGGCAATGACAAGATCAGATTCCTCCAACAAGTTTCTTGTGGATTCCAGGGATGGGCTAACAGGTACAGACAATTCACTCCCCTTCCCAATCCCCCTAGCATTTATGGTCGTGATCAGGGGTGCATCCAGGCGTTCCGAAAGGTTGGCAATCAAGCCACCGGAACCAGTAGCACCACCACCAGCAAGTATTGATATGCTATTCGCATTTTTACAGGCCTCGACAATTCCATCGATCTCAAATCTGCTTGATGATTCTATCATGGTTTCAACTGCTGGTGATACCTTCCCGATATGTGTCGAGATTACATCAAGGGGAATTTCAATATGAACAGGTCCGGGGCGATTTGACCTATGCCAACTAAAAGCTTCATTCATCACCTCAGTCAGGCATTCTGGATCATCCATTCTATGCTCATAGACAGCCAGCTTCCTTAGAAGACCGGTTTGATCGGGCAATTCGTGGAGTCGCCCAAAATCATTCCTCCCTTGTGGTTCTGGATTTACAGTTGAGATAATCACCATGGGAATAGAATCTGCTCGGGCTTGAGCCATGGGAGTCAATGCATTGGTCAATCCGGGGCCGGTAATTAAAAAACATACACCCGGCTTTCCTGAAACCCTGGCATAACCGTCAGCCATAAATCCGGCACCCTGTTCATGCCTTGGGGTGATGTGTCGAATTTTCGAGTTTCCGAGATACCTGTACAATTCAACGGTATGAACTCCGGGAATTCCAAAAATATATTCGACCCCCTTCTCTTCCAGACAGGCAATCAGGGCCTTGCCGAAAGGTTCTTGCAATTGGGTATTCGAAATTTCATTCATGGAGACTAGCCCTAGGTCTGAACAAAGGATCTTATTCTGTGGCATGCCTCAACCAGTAAATCATCTTCCACGGTCAAACTTACCCGTATGAAGGAAGCAGCATTCTTACCAAATGAATTCCCCGGCATCACGGCTACCTTCTCGGTTTCCAGAAGTTTCCATGCAAATTCTTCACCATCCATTCCCGTTCCGGTTACATCAATCAGTATGAACATGCCTGAACTGGGCAAAAATGGCTTTATCTTGTTGGAAGGAGCAAGGGCTTCCACGATCAATTTTGCCCGATGGAAGTAGGATGCACCCATTCGATCGACGAAATCACTAGTTGAATTGAGAGCAAAAGCAGTCGCATCAGCAATAAAGGGTACTCCGCCAAAAAGCATGGTTTCGGCCAGGGGCACCAGATGACTGCAAAATTCCTTGGGGCCTACCGCCCACCCGCTTCTGAATCCCGGAACACCATAGGTTTTGGATACCGAAGCAACACTGATTATCCGATCGCGGTAATTTTCTTCCATCAATGGAGAATAAAACTCTCCTTCATATACCAGATTTTCGTATACTTCATCTGCAAGTATCCAGAGATCATGCTTTTCGCAAACCCGGCAGATATCCTGTATTTCCTCCTTTGATAGAACCGATCCCGTGGGATTGTTGGGGTTATTTAGGAGTAGCAAGCGTGAATCTTCCCTGATTTCCCGTTCAAGATCTGAGGCCTGCATTCTGAACCCATGTTCCTGCTTCAACGGTACAGAAATCCTTTTGGCACCTGTAGAAGCGATTAGACCCTCGTAGGTCGCGTAGTAGGGATCACCAACCAGAATGGAATCATTTTCATCGGTCAATCCCAAAATGGTGGCAAAAATTGCGGTTTGGGTACCAGGAAAACAAATGACATTTTCTACATCAACCTGATATCCCCTGGCTTTGGTATATTTTTTTGCAATTGCTTCAAGGGTATCTGGTTCACCACGGCCATAGGAATATTTGATTCGGCCCGAATAGAGAGATGAAACAAGGGCTTCAAGCAACTCCTTGTCTGGTGTTAAATCTGGTTCGCCAATGGTCAATTCGATAACAGGCTCACCCTTGGCCTTCAACTCTCTCGTACGAAAATGAAGAGTCCATTTATCCGAACCAAGATTCATGAGCCGGTCCGTAATCGGTGCAAATTTCATGCTTGTCCTTTTGTTGTAACCATTTATTGGTAAAGACCCTGATCTTACCCTGCATATCGGTTTGGTTTATTTGACAAAACCAAATATTAGGAATTTACAAAGATTTATTTGGTATATCGTGATTTTGAACCCAAATTTTTTGTTCTAAAGCAAAAACCCATAATGTTGATAAATTCTGATTTAATAATTCGCAATGACTAATTCCAATACTCAAATTCTACCTGTCCTACTTGCTGGAGGATGGGGAACTCGATTATGGCCACTTTCTAGAAAAAAACTGCCAAAACAATTTCTCCCCATAAGAGGAAATAGATCCCTCTTTCAGGAAACCCTTGATCATATCCCACGGTTAATGGAACAGGGATTTGATGTCCTCGATCCGATTGTACTGTGTCTTGATGAATACAGGTTTTTTGTACAGGAACAATGCCGGGAACAGGGTACAGAACCAGGCTTGATCATTATCGAAAACACTCCCAAAAATACCTTGCCTCCGCTTGCGATAACCGCATTGAATGCTATCAAAATGGATGGTAATCCCTACCTGCTGATTCTTCCAATCGATGGTTATTTTGATGATCTTGATGTTTTCGTGCAAGCGCTTGCCAAGGGAGTCAACTGGGCAGGTAAAAACAGGATTGTCACTTTTGG
>CAZHIL010000230.1:0-3088 GCA_964532985.1 uncultured Albidovulum sp.
AATTATAGCTAGCGGCCCGAGAAAAAACACTTCACTAGTAATTTATGATGATGGGGAGGGTCAACATCCTGAAAATTTTCCTGATACATTCTTGTCACTACTAACAAGAAATAAAAATGAAATCCCGTTTGTACAAGGAAAGTACAATATGGGAGGGTCTGGAGCCATAGTATTTTGTGGTAAAAATAGATATCAGCTAATTGCATCAAAACGTTATGACAAAACAGGGCTTTTTGGTTTTACTTTATTACGTAAGCATCCACTGAGTGAGAAAGATGAACAGACTTACAAATGTACTTGGTATGAATATTTACTTTATAAAGAAAATATTCCTTCGTTTAGTATAAATTCTTTGGATTTAGGGCTGTATAATCGTGAATTTGTTACTGGATCAATCATTAAACTATATTCGTATGAACTGCCTCCAGGTTCAAGATCCGTCATTTCACGTGACCTAAACCAAAGTATTAATGAATACCTATTTGAACCTGCATTACCTCTATATACAATTGATACTGAAGACCGATTTCCTAAAGATGTAAATCTTCAGCGATCACTTTATGGTCTAAAACGAAGATTAGATAATGTTGGTGATACGTATATCAAAGAAAAATTCTCGGAAACATTTCAAGATAGTGATGGCACAATCAAAATTAATGTTTATGTGTTCAAGTCCCGATTAGATGGGAAAAAAATCAAGGAAACAAAAAGTACAATAAAAAGAGAATTTTTCAAAAACAATATGGCTGTAATGTTTTCTGTAAATGGTCAAGTTCATGGTCACTATAACACAGAGTTCATAACAAAAAGACTTAAATTCAATCTACTTAAAGACTACGTTCTAATTCATGTCGATTGTACCGATCTAAATATTCGGTTTCGGAATGAACTCTTTATGGCTTCCAGAGACCGTATGAAAAATGGATTAGAGGCTAAAAAATTAAGAGATACAATTGCTGATATTCTTACTAAAAGTAGATTAAATCAGATCAACAAGGAATGGAGAGATTCTGTATCTTTCGCTACAGATAATGCTGATGATATCCTTAAAAATTTCAGCAAAGATCTTCCTATTAGCTATGACTTTCGAAAATTGATAAGCAATACCATTGCTTCTGATTTGAAGAATAAAACCAAGGCTGATCAAAGTTCAAATAAAAATAAAAACCGTAAAATCAATAAAAATCCCTTTAACCCACAGCGTTACCCTTCAACATTTAAAATTGATCTTAAGGCAAGAAATAACGATGACCTTCCAATTACAAAAATACCCCTAAATGGTGATAAGAATCTTTATTTTTCAACTAATGTAGAGGACCAATTTTTCGACAGAATAGACGATCCAGGTGATCTTAAAATCACTGTTCTCTCTTCTTCGACTAACAATGAAATTGGTGGCAATAACCCAGGTTTGCCGAATGAGCCAGATGAATTAATTGATGTTTCGATCTCAAGCCCCTCTAAAGGAAAAATACGGGTCAACATCAATCCAACTGATTTGGTTGAAATTGGGCATGAAATAAAGTGTAAAGCCTCGCTTTCTAGTGGCGTTGGAGAGTCTTTAGATCAGGTATTTATAATCCAAATTGCAGATAAAGAAAATAAGCCTAAAAAAATTAAAGAGCCTAAGAATCCTGAAGAAAATTTGGGCCTTCCTGAGCTTAAACTAGTTTACGAACGAGATTGGGAGAAATTAGAGGAAAACGGAATAGAAATGGGATGGGAAAACATAATGTTTCCCCTTGTCGAAGGAGATAAGCTGGACAAAATTTTTATCAATATGGATAGCACTACTTTAAAGAAATATAAAACAAAATTTAATACACAAGAGCAATTTAAGCTAGCAGATAATCGTTACATCTCAGCTGTATACTTTCATACATTATTTCTATATTCGATTAGCAAAAACCAAAAATATCAATTTTCTTCTCAAAAAGATGAAAGGATTGAGTTAACTCAATATTTAACTGAAATCTTTGATAACAGTTATTCTGAATTTCTGCTAAAATTTGAAATCGAAGCCCTTATTGAAATCCTTGATGAATAGAGCAAAATTTATCATGATCCTTTTGGCTTCAAACTTTATATCCTTTCCTAATGGTGTGACTTCGTGCTGGGGGCTTCCTCAACCATCGCTTATTAATGGCGTCTTAATGCTGTTGAAACTGTTCAGAACTAGACGTCGTTCAAGTTCGGAAATCCGGTATACCGAACAAGTTTGTGCTATAGTTCCCGGATATATACACACCTGATTGCCTCACCCTATCACCTGAAGCATTGTCAAAAACCTTCGATCTGGAAAGGGAACCGGAAAACTTTTCTTGTCCGTATTAAAAAATCCTGAATGTTTTTATCCCTGCTTTTAATAATAATATCAGCTTTAGACATCACGGTGTAAGTCCAAAACAGGGTATGACATTCATTATGTCTCTAAAATTATTAAAGTGATATAACTCGATACCTAAATATTTACAAATATTTTCAGGTACTTTGAGTGGTATTTATTGCATGTTGCAAAAGTGAATCACCATCTATCTCAATGAGTTTGCTTAACTCAAGAACCTTTCCCCTGGAAATCTGATTTCGTTGATAGGCCTCCAGAACAAGATACATGATCTGGCTTCTGAGTTCTCGATCCCAACATTTATTGTTTTCTGTCAAATCGTTTCGACCAATTCTGTTCATTAATCTTAGATATTCCCGTCCCAAATCAACTTGCTTTATCAATTCATTACCCTGACGATCAGATACAAATCCAAGGTTTCTTAACCGGTAAGCTGCAGTTTGATAGCTAACAGAAAAATAATGGGAAAGTAAAGCGGTTTCCTTGTAGGTAATTTTTTGTGAATAGGCTGATGGGCGTTGTTCAGTTTCAATTGGGTATTCACCATTGATGTTATTGAAGATGTATTTTAGACGATTGGGTAATCCTTTATTTAGTTTTCCAAGAAAAGCTTTTACCCCTCCTTTTGGCATTAGGAATGTTGCTGCAAAAGCATTGACCCTTTTTTCAACCAATTCAGAATAATTTTTATTGCTGGAAATCGCCATATTTTCCAATCGATCAAATAGAGCATGACCATATTCG
>CAZHIL010000231.1:0-7422 GCA_964532985.1 uncultured Albidovulum sp.
GTCCTAACCTATTTAGTGGTTAGTATAGGATTTGGTATGAATTTACGGAAAAATATTGCCGAGGCTCATCATCAGGCTCAGATGAAAAATACCAAGGATACTTTGCCTGTACTCCGGTTGATCAATGCGGTAATCGTCGATCGGGACAAACAGGCTCGGGAGGAGGGTAATGTAGAAGGTGTTTCAGATAAGGTGATATTTGAAGTTCTAGTTAAAATGTTGGAACAAAAGAAAATGAACTTAAAATCCCATGAAGAGAAGGGTGAAACAGATCAGGCCAACCAGGAAAGGGCCGAGATAAAATTAATACAAGGCCTTCTTCCAAGAAAACTGACAGATATTGAAACCATTCAGGCTGTTGATCGAACAATCAAGGCTCATAAGGCTACTGGGGTTCGAGACAAGGGGCGTGTTATGGCTACCTTGAGGAAAAACTACAATTGGGGGCAAATGGACTTTCAATTTGCCAATTCTCATTTGTTAAAAAAACTATGTTAAAAACAACCCTTTGGATATTTTTATATCAAGGACATTGTACGCAAATGTTCTCTTTGTGACCTAGGTCTGTAAAGGGGAATGCTTCCCGACTTCATTACCTCTCCCCAGATTTCAAGCCGATGCTCAGGTTTGAATTCAGGAATACCGGCTGAAGAATTCTTGGAAACCCGACACCACTAATTAATTAGCAGTACCTTTCCCACCATCCATTCTTAACTCCAAACCCCTTGTACCAGTGGTTTTTGGGCAGTTTAGTGCTTTGGTGATTTATCCCACATGTCCTGGGTTGGTAATACTTCAAATGTATGTGCAGGTGGAGGGTTTGGAAGTGTCCACTCCAGAGTTTCCGAATGATCACCCCAATAGGCAGGTTTTTCAACTCGCTTACCGGCAAGTAAGGTATAGGCAATCACCCCGATAAAAAAGACAAATGAGGCGAAGGCAAGGAATGCTCCCAAGGAAGAAACCTTGTTCCAAAATGCGAAGGCTTCAGGATAGTCGATATACCTTCTCGGCATACCCTGTCTTCCTAAAAAATGCTGTGGGAAAAAGGTCAAGTTGGAACCTATAAACATTGCCCAAAAATGAACCTTGCCAGCCCACTCCGGATATTGTCTCCCAGACATTTTTCCTATCCAATAATAGACACCTGCAAAGATACAGAATACCGCACCAAGTGACATCACATAATGGAAGTGTGCAACAACGTAATAGGTATCATGGTAAACTCGGCTGAGACTTGCTTGGCTGAGAATAATTCCGGTTACACCTCCCAAGGTAAATAGAAACAGGAAACCAAAGGCCCATAACATGGGGGTTTTAAACTCTATGGAACCTCCCCACATGGTAGCGATCCAGGAGAAAATCTTTATTCCCGTTGGAACGGCAATCACCATGGTTGCAAGCATGAAGTAGGTTTGTTGTGTCAAACTCATTCCCACCGTATACATGTGATGTGCCCAAACAATGAAACCCAAGGCTCCAATTGCAACCATCGCATAGACCATGGGCAGGTACCCGAATATTGGCTTTTTGGAAAAGGTAGAGATTACCTGAGATATGATCCCAAAACCGGGAACAATAAGTATATAGACCTCTGGGTGGCCAAAGAACCACAACAAATGCTGATAAAGAATAGGGTCACCACCACCGGATGCATCAAAGAATGTTGTTCCAAAATTTCTATCGGTAAGCAACATTGTGATTGCACCAGCCAAAACCGGTAAGGCAAGAAGTATCAACCATCCGGTAACAAATATCGACCAGGCAAAGAGTGGGACCTTGTGAAGGGTCATGCCAGGAGCACGCATGTTGAGGAAGGTTGTTATCATGTTGACTGCACCAAGAATTGATGATGCACCGGATACATGGACTGCGAAGATTGCCAAATCAGTGGAAAAACCAGCTTCTTTCGTTGATAATGGGGCATAAAGGACCCATCCAACCCCGGTACCAGACAATCCGTTTCCGCCTGGTACGAAAACCGAGGTTATGGCCAAACATGATCCTGCCACGAATAACCAATAGCTGAGGTTGTTCAAGCGCGGGAATGCCATGTCCGGAGCGCCAATCATTAGAGGCATGAAATAATTTCCAAAGCCTCCGAATAGAGCAGGTATAACAACAAAAAACATCATCAAAACGCCATGACCAGTAATCAAGACATTCCAGAGATGTCCATTTGGAGTACAATCCTCTACCGCACCAGCAATAATTCTTGTACCTTCGAGGCACATATATTGAACACCTGGTTCATACAATTCCATTCTCATGTAAACAGTGAATAAAATTGAAACAAAACCAACTAATGCGGCTGTAACGATATATAAAATTCCAATGTCCTTGTGATTGGTGGACATGAACCATCGAACAAAGAAACTTACAGCCGGGTTCTTATCGAGTACCTCTTGGGCGGTGGCGTCTGTCATCTATTCCTCTTTATTTGGCCTTTTATCTGGCTGAGAACTAGTCTTTAATTGACTGTTAATACTATTTCAATCAATAACAAAACTCAACCCTGTATATCATATTCTTCAGGACTTTATTTGAAGAATAGGGTCTGAAACAAGAACAATAAATATGAACTTTTATCGAAATCTCAATAATGATTTCAACCCTTCTAATCAGATATTTTCTATGGGAAAAAATTGATATTATTTGTGGTATTTCATTCTTCGTTTGGCTTGAGGTAAACCAAAAGTTCTTTTGCCTAAATTGATTATTTCACTCTCTACTGTTAAGCAACGACTTTCACATTTTCAAACCAGAAACTAATATTCTTACCAAAGTATTACTGTTGCTAGAGTGAGCCTCATAATCAAACTAGTAAATTGAGACAATCTGGCAATGGGGAATTGCTTGGTTTTGACATCATTGATCAAGGATAAATGAACTTTGGTCATATAAATTTTCAGCATCCTACTTATAAGTGTGTTAAGTTTCGGATTGCAATTCGATCCTGTTAATCAAATACAATTTTGAAATTTTCGATTAGTTTTTCATCAAATTCTTGTATGGTTACTTCGATTCCCAGCTCACTCAAGCTGGTAACTCCATAATTTCTGATACCACATGGTACAATTCCACTGAAATGCTTGAGTTCCGGATTGATGTTTATGGAAATTCCATGAAAAGTTATCCATTTTCTAATCCTTATACCCAATGCAGCAATCTTGCGCTCATCATCAAATGAGCATTCCAATTTGTTGTCATGGGGATCAACCCAAATACCAATCCTATCTGAGTTGGCTTTACCAACAACCTGATAATCCAAAAGGGTAAGTATTATCCATTCTTGCAATTTATTAACAAAACCCCGAATGCTTTTACCCCTCATATTCAGATCCAAAATAACATAGACCACTCTTTGGCCAGGACCATGATAGGTAAATTGTCCACCTCTGCCCGTAGCAAAAACTGGGAAGTTAAACTGATTGATCAAATCCTCATCACTAGAACTTGTACCTGCAGTATAAATAGATGGATGCTCAAGGAACCATAACATTTCCTGTTCTCTCCCTTCCAAAATGTTTTTAACTCTTTTTTCCATAACTCGGACAGCATCCGGATAGTCAACCGGTTTAATTGATTTTTTAATTTCAACCATCTGATTTATTTTTCTGTCCTGTGGTAAGGTTGGTTGATAAACAAGAAATATTTTATATTTAGAAACACAAAATATAAATATAGTGGTTTTCCACTTTAAATTACCAAGTAATTGGTTGTAGTATTAATTGTTTTTACTCTTGCGGTCGTGGCGGAATTGGTAGACGCGCAGCGTTGAGGTCGCTGTGGGATAAAACCCGTGGAAGTTCGAGTCTTCTCGACCGCACCAATCTTTGTTTGAGAACTTTACCCAGAATTACCTATACCATTTCTTAAAAGTAACCATCAATAGGCTCTCCAAAATTAATTCCAATTTTATCCGATTTCTAAAGTACAATACATCTTTAATGATGACTACAAAGTGTTGTTTTTTAGGTGGATATCTCGATCATTGATTGTAATCTGCTATGAGTCATTTCTTTTGAGAAATGGTATTATATCCTTTACAGCCTGTTCCATAAGTATAATAAGGGGGTCTCTATCTTTTTGAACATCAGCGCTGTCATGATAAAATCATCTACTTCTGCACCTGGCTGTGCTATGCCAACACCCTGATATCCAAAAGGGGATCAAATCGAAGAAACGGGATGACGACATCCCGGCAATGACATGGCCAGACAGAAAGGAGGCAGCAGGATCAACCGGCGGGAAGTCTTAACCATCGCGAAATGGCGTGAAGGCCGATACCAAGGCAAGAGGCTGGAATAGATTGTCGGCATCATCACTCCATTCGCCCAGCAGAGTAATGCCCTGGAACAAACCTGCAGGGAAGAAAATATCCTGACCGGTGTCAATAGCCAAATAAAATGCACCAAAATGTACCACTTTAGACCAAAAAAGGGGGGGCATGTGGTTTCATCGATTTCAGCCTCCCTTGCCTGATTTGGACCGTCCTCATTTTTTGGTGGGGGTGGTGGGGCCTGGGACTTGTTGGTCCTGACATGGTCGGGAACCAGTTCCATGTATTCGGGGCCATCAGGAACGGCACGAACGTTCGCTACACGAACAACTGCATTGACCTCAGGCGACCGAAGGCATGGATTGGCCTTGTCAACCTGTACTACAACATGAAGCAGTTCGAGTTTCTGGGACGGGCTGAAATAGCGGTTTAGGGACAATCATGTCACAATGGTTTGGAAAAAGGAACAAGTGTGTGTAGTCGAATCAAAAATGTTTGAGATGAAGTTATCAAAAACCTGTAATTTTGAAGCATCATGAATTTGAAAATCCGACTTTTGAAAATCGTGGAATCTTGGGAAAAATTATTTAAAGGAGGTTCCCATAACTTAGAATATTCTCTAAAATGCCAGACAGAATAACCTTAAATCCTAATAATCGGCTAAATTTGAGAAAAACCGATTAGAATTGCCATAGTTTGTGACTTATGATTCAAGCTCTTAGGGCAAGCCAAGTTACACAACACATTGAGAAAACCTAGGTATAATTCCCTTTTTTTGTAGGCAAACAAGCAGGTTCATGGAATTCAATTTTCTACCATCGGGAGCTAAGGGCCAATCCATATTTTGGTCCGGTTGGTATCCCGCTTAAACTTGTTCTATCAGGTTGAGCCCACATATCCAGACTTATATTCTGTTCCTGGCCGATTTCAGGTTCTAAACGGTAACCAACCTTTGCCGTTTCATGGTCCCCATTTCCATTGACCTTCATATACTGGCTACCAACAAATCCATTATTCTGGCCTTTTCCATAAGCCATTTCAGCTTCCCAACCGGCAGAACCTGGGTTGTTCAATATATCCTGCAAAGCTGCAGTTTCAATCAGGCCACCTCCCGATTGCAGTGTCCCCAATTCTTGTGATACTCTTGCAGAAAACCCTTGTCTGCTATCTGGCGTTGGATCATAAACCAACGAAAATCCCACTCCCCAGTCCCTGAAATCATTCTCTTCATGAAAAACCAAGGTTCTGGCATCAATACCAGCTGATAGACCATGCACGTTGTCCTGCCATTCCAGCCCTACACCCATCTCAAGTCCCATACCGGTATCTGCATCACCACCATCATGTCGAAGCGAGATTTCAATGCTGGGGCGAACCACTTCACCTTCAACCGGTATAAACTCCCAGACGCTTTCCACTCCAAAGCTTAGCCTGGTTGACTTTCCACTAAATGCCTTGGAGGGCTTTTCTAACTGCGTCCAAAGCAAATCGCCATGCCACTGCAATTTGGCACCACCCCAATTGGTTTGGTTCGGTAAATCCCCACTAACCCCCATGGATACCATGGTCCAGTCTATTCTGGCATTACCAACTGCACCATCACTTTTTTTCTCAGTCAAATTACCGTTGCCAAAGCCGAGTGCTCCCCAGAACTCCAGCCCTTCCTCGGTGGACCAACCTGCATAGGGTACAACAGTTGTAAGTTCCAAATCCATTGTTCCTGTCAAATCATCCCACTGATAATTGATATCACCTGAATTACGGCTGACCAAAGCACCGTAAATACTGTTGGTTGTTGACCAGTCCACACCAAGCATGTATCCATTTACCTTGCCTTCCGCCTTACCTTCCTTTTGAAGGCTGCGGAACCCGGAGCGACTACCTTTACCCCATATGGTCATGTCAAAACCCGAACCGGTAGACTGGGTCAAGGCGAACGAAGCAACTGTTGCCAAATCCTCTTGGGAAATTGCCCTATCCTCATTTTCATGGGATGGCATAACCTCTGGGGAAAGTCCATTGTACCTACAATTCTTTTCGGATACATCAAAACTATCCCTACTGATTTGTGTTGCTTCTTCCTTACAGGCCATATCCGGGGGTGAGCCACCTGTGGAACGGTCAGCTCCAATCCGATTTCTGACTGCTTCAACGAATTGCTCCCCTACAATTCGACCAAATTGGATTAGGCTTGTTGCCCGTTCATCGATTCCCTCTGTAGTTTTAACCTCAGGTGGTGTTTCTTGACCAACCTGATTAACAGAAATAACAAATGTATCAGATACAGTTCCGCCGTTTCCGTCACTCGCAGTCACCCTCACCGAGACAGTACCCGCATCACCCGATTGCGGTGTACCGGAGAAGGTACGGGTGCCTGTGGTAAAGGTCAACCACGATGGCAAGGCACTGCCGTCACCTTTTGTTGCCGAATAGGTCAACGCGTCACCATCCTGATCATTGAACGTGCCTGTAGGAAACTGATAGCCGAATGAGGTCCCTACGGTTGCAGTCTGATTGGGTATTGGAGTGGCAACCGTTGGGGCATTATTTGAGGAGGTGCCGGCCACTACTGTTACCGTTGCGGACGGAGGAGGAGTCCCTATAGTGTAATCGGTATCATCAGCACTAGGCAGTATTGTTATCTTTACCGTGCCGGGATTTGTTTTGCAATTGGTGTTTATTTCAGAATTTAGCGTGAAAACGTGATAACGCCTCTCGGAGGATACTCTAACCCTTAAGCGAAAATCTTTATTCGGGTAATCTTCTTTATCATTGGTGCCTGTGATGGAACTGGACAGAACTTTGCAACCAGTGTTTTCGATTTCGTAACTGACTTTTATCTCCCCTGCTGTCGCTGGAGAGGTATATATGCGGAACGACACCTCTTGGCCCATAATGACTGATGATTTGACCGCTTCCACCGTCACCACAGGTGTGGTCGCATGTGATTGTATCCCACCTGCAAAAAGCACCAGTAGTGTGAAGAAAAAAAGTACCGGAAAATTCAAGAGAAATGAAGATCTGGACAATCGACAATGGGTTCTACTCCCCAATAGAATCTGCCCATCGGTTTTCTTGAACAAAAAATTCATCCGAACTTCTCCTTTGTAAAAACCCAATGTTTTACCACCGGATTCAAA
>CAZHIL010000232.1:0-3132 GCA_964532985.1 uncultured Albidovulum sp.
ATGTATAATAATATACAAAATTTAACAGCGATTTCAAGTTATTGAGATTTATTTTGGATTCTTTGTCGTAAATGATGGGTAAATATTCCTCAGCATGTCATCAAAACAAGTATTTTACGTCCCAAAACAGTTGGATATATCGTATAAAAATACTTCAAGATCGTTTTAAAAATAGTCCCAGATGTAGTTCATTCATTACAATCTACTCCGTGGCAAAAGGAATTGAAGCGGGCAGATATTGTGGTTGCATTTCATCCTCACCTCACCCTAGGAGTCAATCAATTATTTCAAGATAAATCCTACCTCAAAACAGGGGAAGTTCCATTATCTTTTTTCTTATGGAATGATTGTTCATCAAGTATAAAAACTAAAAAACAACTCCAATATTTTCATAAATTGATCTAGAGCCATTCCAACTAAAGATCAGATAGGGATTTGGCATTCAGTAGTCTCTCATAGGAGGTATATCTTGGGCCCTGTATAGCCAAATTTGTGTTTGTACCCAAGGGTATAGGAGGATTTAGAACTTTAGGTTTTCCTGAAAAATAAAGAATATATTTTCCTTTATCACCATATGGCTCAATTCTATCAATAGTCGCATAGTGTGTTACTGCACTTTTTGGATAGGTTTGATACGTAGCGAGGAACTTAATTTTGTCTCGTTTGCCTCCACCAATACGAATAGCATACCAACAATTCTGACCAAGAAAAACCTTCTCAAAGTTTTCCTTATGAGCCGCAACAATAACAGTATCCACACTATTCGAAGGTGAAAACTCCTGCTTTATTTTAGGTTTATCAATTGGATTTGAAACAGGCTCAGGAGTCTCAAACACATGAATTCCAGCAAGTGGAAGAATTTGATTGATTTCCAAGAGAAAGCTTTCAATGTCTGCCTTATCTGCTTCTGTAAGTGAAGGTTCATTAGGTTCAACCGAGTTGTCAAGAATTGAACGATCCGATTTCTTGGCTTTATTTATCAAGGCATATTCTAACCATGTAATATGTGCACGGTTAAGGCCTCTGTTAGTAGAAACAAATACAAGACATTTATCCCAGAAATCTTTTTGTTCATAATGTGATGCAATTCGTTTTCGAATTTCATCGCTCTGACCAATGTATAATGTTGGCTTGTCATCGTTTTCTATACTCTGGTTATCTCCATATCCATAGAGTATGTATACTCCCATCTGATTAAACTCATTACGATTCTTGATATTATCCCACTCTTCTCTTGGGAATATCAATCCCTTGCCTGTCCAGTTCATTTTATCAAAAATTCGGAGCCCCTCAGGATTACCCTGAGGTACGAAAATACGAATAGTAAATGGTTTTGGCATAACTTATTTATCTGTATTGAATGGAGGAGATCGAAATCGAATTGAACTGTAATGGCCTTTTATACCTAATACTTAACGAGAATTGTAATAATGTTTTATAATTGAAAAATAGTTACATTTGTATTAAGTTTCATGTTGTAATGCTCACTTGCATTAATGTTTTCTTTGGAGAAAAACTTGCATCTTGCAGAATTGAATTCAACAGATCCTGTAAAAATTGCGGATACTTTAGGCATTCCCCTTGAGGAATTGGCTGAATTGATTGGATTGGAATGTAGGGAATTACAACTTACCAAGCACCAAAAATCAAGCAATAGACCGAAGAGTCTCCGCGAGTTGGTTAGAGTGTTAAAAGAGATTGAACCGCGATTTGATTCCATTTCGGATGCCATTGATTGGTTCAAAAATGAATCGCTGCCAGGTTTTAACGGTCGTACAGCGGAGCAGTTGGTACAACAAGGTCAATCCCAGCAGCTTTTAAAGTATATTGATGCGGTGGATTCCGGTGTCTATGCTTGATGACACTCAGGAATGAGAGATACAAGGACTTTTTATTCAGGGCACTTAACAAAAAGTATTCGAAAGAACCCCTTTCCGGACGTGGTGCTGAGTTGTATGGGGGTCGTTTCAATCCTAGGGGTACACCTGCTCTTTACACTTCACTCGAACCTGGAACAACATTTCTTGAAGTTAAACGCGCCGGTCCTATAGGTCATTTTGTATTGATTAAATTCAGTGCTAAACAGTGGCCAATTTTTGATACAAGGGATACTAAGGAAGTGGCTAAATATGGCTTGAGTAAGGAAGATCTTGCCAATCCGGGTTGGATTAATGCTATGGAAAGCAACCGGTCTGTACCTACACAGGACTTAGCCATAAAGCTCATTGAAGACGGATATGCAGGTTTGCTTGTCCAGAGTTTTGTCAAAGGTGCTACACACGAAAATCTAAATCTTGTACTCTGGCATTGGAATGTCGGTGAAAATATATTGGAAGTAGAATCCAGTGAAGAGGTAAGGTATTAAGTTGTTTTAACTGCACTTAAATTAAGTTTTTTTAACTAAATCATTGGTTCGCTGCTTAATAATGACTGTAGGTCATTTTTAAGCAAACCTCCTGAAATACAGTTGACAAACTAGAAGCGGAGTTACCTTGTCAACTATTGTGAAACTACGACAAGCCAGAGTCCTCAATATCGTCGGAGAAAGGATCAGGATTAACCATTTCACCTGAATCGCCGATCACTAAACACATCAATTCAATAATGATGGATTAATATCATGGAAAGTTGATTTTCGATTAACCCATAGGCTGTAAAGGTATATTTTTCCTAAATTCATTATAGAGTTACTGCCAGGCGAGTTCCTTGGTCAATGGCGATTTTGGCATCCAGTCCGGCAGTATTTTTTGAACCCCCAATCAAGTGAAATTCCCTTCCAATCCCGGAAAGCTTATTCGCAAGACTCTGTTCAGTATTTTGACCTGTAAACAAACCCACTGTACCCGCCACTATTTGCTCGGATTCTCCCTCGTGGTTTGTAATCAAAATCCCTTTTTCGTTAATTTGATCATAGGTAACACCTGCCATCATCCTTACACCCTTCATTTGCAGGGATGATCTATGAATCCATCCGGTCGTTTTTCCCAACTTCCTACCAATCCGGCTACTGCTTCTTTGCATCATGGTAATTTTTCTGTTCATCGGTATAGGTTTTGGGGGACCCGGAATAATGCCACCTCGATGCTTTTCTGGATCAGTTACACCCCAGTGTTTTTTCCAGGAATCTATATC
>CAZHIL010000233.1:0-1598 GCA_964532985.1 uncultured Albidovulum sp.
CCAATAAATTTTCTCTTTTCTGATGGTATTTTGTCAATATATTCCTTTGCTAGAGGTAATATGGGGTCAATTTCTGGAATCATGTTATAAACCAAATCTTCAAGCTCACCTTGTGAGCAATTATCTGGCATCAACCAAATCCCAACACGAAGTTTCGAATTTGTACTGCTAGTAAAAATACAATCTGAGAGACCATCCTTCTCTAGGATTTCAAAATCATTAGTCTCATTTAATTTGTTAATAATTGATTTCTTACGGTTTTTGTAATTGCTATTTGCATCAGCAATAATTCCCAGATTCCTACAACCAGACCTCATTACTTCAAGAGGAATTGACTCGTGAAGTTTTTCATAGTTACCTTTAACTTCAATCATTGGAGGTTTAAGGTTATGTTTACACAGTAAATGACCGATAACATGATAATCGTCATTACCTTCAACGATAATTAAATTTTCTGGAAACGACCTTTTGTTCAAAACTAACGAACTTCAATCTTTTGTTCAGCGGCAATCTTGAGGTATTCTTCTGAGTACTGAACAGCACGCAATTTATCATCAATATTTTCTAACCGGTACACAGTACCAACTTCTTGAGATTCGTTTGCTGCCTGTGCAAAACCAGATATGCAATCCCAACTGTGTGTAGCAGCAATAACTTGGACATTTCCTTTTTTTGCAGCACTGAAGATCATTCTCCAAAGTTCAATTTGAAGTGAGTGGTGTATTCCATTCTCTACTTCATCTATTAAAAGAATACCATCCCGGCAATTTGCGAGAGCCAAAGCAATTCCCAAAAGACGTTGTGCTCCATCACCTAGACGTTTCAATGGTATAGGGTGTTTCAAAGTACTAAGTTTGGCAACTACACGCCGATTCGTTCTAGCTCTATAGCCCCTAGGGTATCCTCGAAAAGAATCAAAACTACCACCTATAATTGCAATTCGTTCAAGTTCATCTCCTACAATCAGGCGAAGCGATTCAGTAACAAAGGCTTCCTTTTCATTTAACGCTACAGTATCCCAAAGATTTGCAATGAAATCATTGCTGTGCATACCTGGACCCAAGAATTCATATAGGATTGGGGCTGGCCAAGATTCATGTTCTTTTCTCCTTAACGATCTTCTTTCAACCCATATAAATGGTTTACCATTTTTTATCTCACCAATTACCTTTTTTCGCGTTTCCAAGCCACAAGTAACTTTCAGAGCTTTGATTTGTGTGTTTGGTTCAAGTAGTTGATTTTCTTCAGCATCAACCAATTCTAAAGTAAGTTGGTCTTCAATTCTACCCGAACCAATTTTTATAATGGGTTTTTTCCCCCCATCTTCTAAAAACATAAATTCGTTAAACAAAGCCGAAAAATCAGGAAATAGCACCTCATCCCCATCTTCGTCTACTCCTAATACTAATTCCTCCCTGGATTGAAGAAGATAATTTGTTTGATCATCACCTCCTCTTGACAAAAATAACTGAATTGCTTCCAATATGGTTGTTTTACCCATGCTATTTTTTCCAGATAAAAGGGTAACTCTACCAAGATTAGATAATTTTAAACTATTGATTCCACGGAAACCTTCAATGGTTAGTTCAGGGATATGC
>CAZHIL010000234.1:0-3647 GCA_964532985.1 uncultured Albidovulum sp.
GAACGGCACCCTCTTCGATACTGATGGTATGCATGCCGAATTCTTCAATTCGATTTTTTATTCGGCATGCATACCATCAGTATCGAAGAGGGTGCCGTTCTGGAAAAGGGTTGTGTTTATGTTATACCCCTGATGGAATCATTGCATCTCCCCAAAGGCATATCTGGAGTGGCCAACGCCAAGAGCACGACTGGAAGGCTGGACCTCCTTACCAGGCTTATTACCGATCATGGGTCGGAATTCGACCGAATTGAAGACGGCTATATTGGGCCTCTGTATGCTGAAGTATGCCCACGTTCCTTTTCGGTTTTTGTCAGGCAGGGAACCCTGTTGAACCAAGTCAGGTTTGGCAATGGAACCAGCCAATTGTCAGAGGATGATTACAACCAGATTTGCAAAGCCAATGGAATTGATTCGGACAAGGTGAATATTGAAGACGGCCTAGATTTTTCGGTTGATCTCAAATTGGAAAACAATCTGGTTGGATACAAGGCCAAACAGCATACCGGTATCATTGACCTGGCCAAGTCCAATAATTACTCCCCCAAGGAGTTCTGGGATCCTGTTTATTCTATCAACCAGCATATCATCCTTGATCCCGGTTCCTTTTACATACTTGCCAGCCAGGAGGAGGTCACCATCCCACCCGGTTATGCCGCTGAAATGACACCTTATATACCGATGGTGGGTGAATTCCGGGTACATTATGCTGGTTTTTTTGATCCCGGTTTCGGCTATCGTGGAACTGGAGGTGCCGGCTCCCGTGGTGTACTCGAAGTACGATGTCATGAAGTTCCATTTTTACTCGAACATGGCCAGAAAATGGGCAAACTGGTATTTGAAAAAATGATGGCAATACCCGAAAACCCTTATGGCTCGCAGAATTATTCAAATTATCAGGGCCAAAGCCTGAAACTGTCAAAGCATTTCAAGGTTTCCGATTAATTCCTATTGAAAATCCGCCAATAACGTATAGTCCTTCAGCAGTTTTTCTAAATCGATCTCTTCGGGTTTTTGACGAAGAGACAGGGCCTTTTCAGCTCTTTCCTGAGCCAAATCGTTCATGGTCCCGGATTCAGAAACAACATCAACCATTTCCCCCATTTTACCATTGCAATGAAGGATAATATCACACCCCGCATCAATGGCCTCCCTCGCTCTTGATTTAATGCTCCCACCCAAGGCACTCATTGAAAGATCATCTGCCATCAACAAGCCATCAAAACCAATTGAGTTTCTTATGATATCAATCATCTTGGCAGAGATAGTAGCCGGTTTGTCTGGATCAATTTCAGGATATAGCACATGGGCTGTCATGCCGAGGGGAATGGTATTCAGATTCTTGAATGAAAAGAAATCACTTTCCTCCAATTCAACCCTGGTTTTATCACAGACCGGTAATTCCTCATGACTATCCTTTGTGGTACTGCCGTGACCCGGAATATGCTTTAGAACAGGCAAAACACCTCCCTGAAGGCAAGCATCAGTCACTTCTGCGGCAATGGCAGCAACCATTTCAGGACTGGATCCATAACATCGGTTCCTTAAGACCGGATGCGTATTCTCTGTTGCCAGATCTCCGAGCGGTACACAATTGGTATCAATTCCCAACTCAAGCAGTTCCGTGGCAATATATCTGTATTGAAGCCACATCAGTTTTTTTGCTACCTCTAACGGCAAGCGGGTACAAATATCCAGTGCCGGTTCCCAATCCCTCCATTGTGGTGAAGTCAGGCGTTGTACCCTACCTCCTTCCTGATCAATCAGAATTGGTGCAAAGTATCCGACTGTCTCCCTTAGTTCGTCCGTAAGTTTCCTGATTTGAGATTTGTTTTTCAGGTTACGGTTGAACAATATAAACCCGAAGGGTTTAACCTCCTTGAAAAAGGCAATCTCATCTTGTGACAAACCTGTACCCTTACAACCGAAAATGTATCCTCCGTAATTCATTGTCCCATCAAAGTCCTTATACATGAAGGATGTCCTCCTGCCTCAATTCTGGCACAAAGGGAATCGGTTTCATCCTCCGAATCAAAACCTACAATATAGAGTCTATACAAAACAGATGTTGAACCTTCAAAGGTTTTTATTACCCAGTCCTTGGAAGCAAGGTCCCGGGGGTACTTCTTGAAAATTTCTCGCCAATTATTTGAAGCCAGGTTATGATTGGCATAAGTTCCAATATAGGCAATAATTTCTCCCTCAGGTACTTCGGCAGGCATTAACTCCCTGCCGGTTATAACCAGAGTTTGATCATCCTCGTTTTGTTCTGCTTCCTCTGAGGCAGGAGGAGTAGTTTCCTCTTCCCATGGTATTTCACCCAGTTCAACCTGGATAAAGAATTCATCCAAGATTTCCTTGCCAGTTTTTATTGTCTTGGCATCATCCTCTTCAGAATCTTCTTCCAACTGCAAAGGAATACCCCTGGAATTCAAGGAAAGCAAGTCGGCAGGAAGTACCACTGACATAGGTGCATAACCGGTGGTAACCAACTCTTCATTGAACGGATCACCATGGACCAGTACATTTACCCTGTAACCGGTATGTTTAGATTCCTTGCCACCAGGATCTTCAGGTTTGACCCAAAGATTGGCTTCTGCCTTGATTATAGGTATGTTCGATTGATCCTGATTGCCCGTTATCTCATAATGCAACACAATTTGAAGCAGAAAAAACAGGATGCCGAGGGATGCCAGGACAATTAACACCTGAAAAACCCTTTTGGCCAAAATCGGCCCTTTGTTGATAGCGGGATAATCCAGAATTGAGGTTTTCATCGGAGTGTCAGATGGATTGCCAAAACAATGGTCACATTTCCGTTAAGGGTTTGACTCCCATCATCTCCAGCCCCTGGTGAATGATTATGCCAGTTGACCTAGCCAATGCCAGCCCGGCTAGTGTCTTCTCAGGATTACCTCTCTGAAGAATTCGTAGACTGTCCTTTTCCTTGCCTGATGACCAGAAACTGTGGAAACCGGATGCGACCTCAATCAGATAGAAAATAATCCGGTGTGGTTCCCTATGACTCGTGGCCTGTTCAATGATTCGTGGCCACTCGGCCAATTTACGGATAAAGAATATGTGTTCCGGTTCCCTGAGATGTTCCCCATCGAAATTCAACAAAGCCTGATCGCTGGTGTCCACTCCACTTTCTTCTGCTCGTTTTAACAGAGAACATATCCTTGCATGGGCGTAGTGAACATAAAAAACGGGATTTTCCCTGGATTGTTCACGCACCTTGTCAAAATTGAAATCCAGATTCGCATCATTTTTACGCATCAACATCACAAAACGAGTAACATCCGAGCCAACGGCATCAATGGCTTCTCGCAATAAAACAAAGTTGCCTGCACGTTTGGACATTTTCAATACCTGATCTTCAGATATGACATTCACCATCTGAATCAGTTTTATCACAAAACTTACCTTGCTCTCGGAGAGGGCATCAACTACAGCCGTCAACCGCTTGACATAACCACCATGATCAGCACCGAATACATTAATCAACTCGTCATAACCTCTTGAAACCTTGTCAAAATGATAGGCAATATCAGGTGCAAAATAAGTCCAGGTTCCATCCGATTTCTTGATTGGCCTGTCGACGTCATCTCCATATACGGTCGACTTCAACAGCATTTGTTCACGGG
>CAZHIL010000235.1:0-2303 GCA_964532985.1 uncultured Albidovulum sp.
GACTGATGTCCAGCTACAACATGGGTCAATAGTTCCTGGTCAATTTTGAACAATACAGCAGCTACGGAAGTACATATATAACCGTCCAAAATAACCGGGATGGACTTTAATCGGGCACTGAATATTGCCCCTGCCAGGGCAACGAGTTCCCTTCCACCCAGACACCTAAGTACCTCCAGAGGTGAATCCAGCATTTCACCATGTCGTTTCAATGACCTGTTAATTACCTCTATCTTCAGTTCTAGCTGTTGATCATCAATGCCTGTACCCTTCCCTGCCCAATCCTTGGCATTACCACCAAATAGGGCGGTTGCAATCGCAGCAGCTGAGGTCGTGTTGCCGATTCCCATCTCCCCAGGAATAACCAGATCATGTCTCTCGTCTATCGCTTCAAAACCCAAGTAAAAGGCTTTAGAAAATTCTTCCCTGCTCATTGCTTCTTCCTCGGTGAAGTCCCTTGTAGGTACATCCAGATCAATCGGGACAACCTTCAAGGTTGATGGAAGAAGACTTGCCAATTGATTTATGGCGGCTCCTCCCTGTTGGAAGTTGCCAACCATCTGATGGGTCACTTCCATGGGAAAAGCCGAAACTCCACTTCGGGCAACCCCGTGATTGCCTGCAAAAATAGCGATCAGGACAGAATCGATGTCCCTTTTCGTGGCCCCCTGCCAACCAGCATACCAGATGGCAAGATCTTCAAGCTTTCCCAATGAACCCAAGGGCTTGGTTAATTCCATATTCCTGGTTGTGGCTTCAGTAATATAGTCAGAATTAGGTTGTGGAAGACATTGCAGTGATTCCTGGACAAATTTAATGGGGTCACGATCATTTTGCTGATTGGATAAAACCTTGTTCATGTGTTAATTTCTTTTTCGATTGGATTTAATCTGGCATTCTAGAAATAAAGTTTTTTAGGGACAATTTTCCATAATACAAATGCTGCAACTTCCAAAAAAAATAGCATCCGATCTTGCCATTTCTCTGGGCCTTTTTACCAGAATCCCTGTAAAATCCAGAGTTGAACATGCAATTCTGGGTACTACAGTCTGGTCTTGGCCAATTATTGGTGGCATAATAGGCCTTGTGGTCGGTATCATAGCCGAGGTCATTAATTCCCTTGAAGCACCCCCCGAACTTTCGGCACTGATTATTATAACTCTTTTGATATTTATCACTGGTGGTTTTCACGAGGATGGGTTGGCGGATACCTGTGATGGGTTGTGGGGTGGAAATACACCCGAAAAACGATTGAAAATAATGAAGGACAGCAGGATTGGAGCCTTTGGAGTCCTGTCCTTGATCATCTCCATTATGTTCAGATGGGTATTGTTAAAGTTGCTCTTTGAAAGCGGCTTCCTAGTAGGTCCCATTATTATCGTATGCGTAATCTCAAGGTCGGTACTTGTACCCTTCATGATGATTCTTCCAAGTGCCAGAGAAACGGGGTTATCATCATCTGTTGGGAAGATTCCCCTTTGGTCGGCAGTGATTTGCTTGATCATATCAATCCTACCCATCTTCCTTTTTCTTGGCCCAAGCGGGTTGATACCGGTATTTTTTGGCTTGTTTATCACCGTTCCCGTTTACTTTTTGGCAAAAAAACTATTGCAAGGTCAAACGGGTGATGTATTGGGTATGTTACAACAACTTGTTGAAATTGGAATTCTGTTGACAATAGTTCTGTACTATACGGGGTAATCAATTGTGTAGGGATTTGCAAACCTACGGAATTGATCAAAATGAGCGAGGTGTAATAAATGTTCCACAACAATTTCAATACCCTCGGTGACTTGTTGAAAAGGATATGAATAAATGATGAATAGGTTCATAGTTCTGTTAAGGGTGTTTGCATCCCTCTTTGGATGGATTGCGATTACCGTGATACTATTTGCCGTAATCTTGCTGAATCCCGTACTTCACTGAAAATTTTAGAAATATGAAACATAACCCACCAAATATCGTATTGATAATGGCCGATCAGCTGGCTCCGCAGTTTACTGGTACCTATGGGCATCCATTTGTAAAGACTCCCCATATGGATGCCTTGGCAACAAGGGGTGCACAATTTGATTGGGCCTATTGTAATTCCCCGCTCTGTGCCCCTTCTCGATTCAGTTTCATGTCTGGTCAACTCGTAACGAATATAGCAGCTTATGACAATGCCAGCGAGTTTCCTTCCTCAATTCTTACCTTTCCCCATTATTTGAGAGTCATGGGATACAATACCTGCCTTGCCGGGAAGATGCATTTTGTCGCACCCGATCAATTGCATGGATTCGAGGAAAGGGTCACTACAGACA
>CAZHIL010000236.1:0-2071 GCA_964532985.1 uncultured Albidovulum sp.
AATAATGCCAGAGCATGAAGACCCTTTTGAAAAAAAAATGTTGGGAATGAGTGGCAAAACTATTTAATAGAGGTTCCCTAAAGATATATTCGAGTCAACACAATATCCAAATCGGATGCACTAGGTTGAAATAAAAAAAATGACTAGAACTATAATTAAAATTTCTGAAATAAATAAATATTCACAGAGACCTTGAATGAAAAGATATTCCTTTACTTTTGGTATACAAATTGCCATTTTGAGCAGGTAATATTAGTCCTGATTCTACTATTGGGTTACTGATAAAAATTGGGATTTAATTTGGGCAATCTATGGTTTCCAAAAATATCCCTGACTAAACCACTCCCAATCTGAGACAATCATGAATATGGAGAATTCCAACAACCTTTGAGTTGCTTTTTTGGTTAACAACAAATAAGCAGGTCACCCCTTTTTCATTCATAAGAGCCAAAGCCTCTTCGGCTAGGGAATCCGGTGAAATTGTTATGGGATTTGGTGTCATGACGTCACCAGCAGTATGACCCAGCAACCCATCCATATGCCTGCGCAAGTCACCGTCAGTAATTATACCAATTAAATTTCCATCTGAAGAAACAATGCCAGCTACTCCAAACCCCTTTTTTGTCATTTTTATTAGTGTTTCATCCATGGGAGTCGTCATTTCAACCAGCGGGATTTCAGATCCGCTATGCATGATTGCCTCGACTTTGGTAAGCCTTGCTCCCAGTTTTCCTCCCGGGTGAAACTCACGAAAGGAATCAACCGAGAAGTTCTTGGATTTCATTAGGGTTATGGCCAGTGCATCACCCAAGGCAAGCAGCATGGTAGTGGAATTTGATGGTACAACTCCTGTTTCACAAGCCTCTCCGGTATTGGGCAGGATGATACCAACTGTTGAATTCTTGATCAGGGTGCTGTCTGAGACACTCGCAACTCCTATGGTTGGTATGGAAAACCTTTTGACATGGGATATCAAATGGGCGAGTTCGGGAGTTTCACCGGAATTTGATAGAATTAAGACGGTATCTCCCTTCGCCAGCACCCCCAAATCACCATGACTGGCTTCTGCCGGATGAACAAAGTGTGCCGGATTTCCCGTCGAAGATAGGGTGGCTGCAATTTTCCTTCCGATATGGCCAGACTTCCCCATACCAGCTACAATAATCTTGCCTTCGGTATTTATGAGAAGTTCAATTGCCCTGGAAAAATCCTCCCCAAGATGATCAAGCAATTGTGTCAGTGCCCGTATCTCACTTTTGATTACCGACCTGCCTTGTTCAAGGAATTTCATTCCTGCAGGTTTCCTTTCATCCGTCATGAAATCAACTTACCCAGGTGATGTAAAAGGTTAGTGTGCAAATATATCACCTTTCCATCCCTCGATATCCATGGCGGTGATCGTGGGAAGAAATTTGAAACAACTTTCGGCAAGGTGTGTTCTTCCATCCCGTTTTAGCCTTTGATCAAGAATTTCCTTGAGGGAATGTAGATAAAGGACATCGGAAGCTGCATATTCCAACTGCTCACGTGAAAGCTCCTCTGCTCCCCAATCCGAGACCTGTTTTTCTTTCGACAGTTCAATTCCCAATAAATCCTCCACCAGGGATTTCAAACCGTGAGATTGAGTGTTCGTACGGCACAAACGGGAAGCAATCTTCGTACAGTAGACAGGAGCAACATCAACCCCAAGGTTAAATTTCAACATCGCCATGTCGGCACGGGCGAAATGGAAAATCTTTAAAACCTTCGGGTCTGACAACATGTTGGTCAAATTGGGTGCCTCACTTTGACCCACGTGGATTTGTACCATGACTATCTGTCCAGCTTCGTTTCTCATTTGTATCAGGCACAAACGGTCTCTATGGATAGTCAGCCCCATGGTTTCAGTATCAATGGCCAATATGGAACCTGGATCAAAACTGTCAGGCAGATCCTTTTGGTATAGTTCAAATTCCAATTTGTTTTTTCCAGTCGTTTGAAAATGACAAGTCACAGAATAGCAATTCCGAACCATCACCTATGGTTGGTGCCCAGAAGAGGACTCGAACCTCCACACCCTTTCGAGTACTAG
>CAZHIL010000237.1:0-2129 GCA_964532985.1 uncultured Albidovulum sp.
TCCTTGGACCTGGTTGTACCGGTTATCCTCCATTTGCCAGACTTTAATAGTTCCTTGGCAGTTTGGGTTGAACTGTACCCACAACCAAAACAAAACATATGTTTCATAAACTGACCTGTTTCTATTAAGTATCAATATGAATTGAGTCCAAATCTAACCGACATCGGCCAATTGTTTCTCGGCCCAACATGCCGCATCTGCAACAATTGGTTCCGGATCAGTCTTCAGTTTTTGGACTACCGGCAGAAATTCCTCAAGATTGGAATTGCCAATGGCATAAAGTACATTCCTTACGAAACGGTTTCGGCCAATACGGGTAATTGGACCTCCTCGGAACATTTCCTTGAATTGGCGATCATCCAAGCTGACCAAATGCTTCAGGGAGGGTGATTCCAGCTCTTTTCTGGCATGATACCTTGTTTCTTTCCCCAACTTGGCGAATTTGTTCCAGGGGCAAACCTGCAGACAATCATCACAACCGAAGATTCTGTTACCGAGACTTTTGCGAAAGTTCTCCGGTACCGGTCCCTTGTGTTCAATGGTTAGATAGGAAATACATTTTGTCGCATCCAACTGGTATGGTTCGGGGAAAGCATTGGTGGGACAAATATCCAGACATCTTCGACAACTGCCACAATGATCACTTTCCTGTTCATCAGGTGGAAGTTCGATCGTGGTAAATATGGCCCCCAGAAAAAACCAATTGCCTATTTTTCTATTGATCAAGTTCGTATGCTTACCCTGCCACCCAATGCCAGCAGCCTGCCCCAATGGTTTTTCCATAACAGGTGCCGTATCGACAAAAACCTTGATCTCTGACTGTGGTTGCTGCTGAATGAGCCATCGACCAATTCGCTTGAGTCTTTTTTTGATCAAATCGTGATAGTCCCTGTTTCGGGCATAAAGAGCTATTGTACCCTTGTCCACATGCTTGAGGTTTTCCAGTGAATTTGCTCTTTGTGAATAGGAATCTGCAAGCATGATAACTGAACGCGCTTCAGGCCACAAACTTGTTGGATTACCTCTCCACTCAGATCTGTTTTCCATCCAGACCATGGTACCATGGTATTTTGAGGAAAGGAAATGCTGTAATCTGGAATGTGCTTTGGGAATGGCAGACGGAGAACAAATACCTACTGCATCAAACCCTTCATTTAAGGCCTGTTGTTTTAGTTCAAGCTTTAAATCAATCAAAATCTACATTCGCATAATGAAACGCTGGAAAATATCCGGAAACATGATCGGAAAGAATTGGCTTGAATGCTCGTCTGGATTTAATTCTGGAATACCATCCCTTGATTTCGGCATATTCTTCTTTTTTCCAATTTATCATACCCACATAGTCAAGACATGAGAGGTGGGCCGCCACAGTGAAATCCGCCAAGGTCAGCCGGTCACCGGCTATCCACCTCCTGTGCATGATCAGGAACTGTAGGTACTTGGTATGATTTTTCAGCTGTTCCAACCCGAATTTTACCTTTCTTTCATCAGGTGATCCCTTCTGCTGTATTCTACGCAACATTCGTTCAAAAACCAAAACGGAAGTTACTTCCTGATTAAATTTCTCGTCAAAAAAGGATATCAACCGCCTCATTTCACATTGCTCTCTCGGATCTTCAGGGATCAGCCGTATTGTATCATCAGGAGCAATGGCTTCAATATACTCGCATATGGCCTGGCTATCAGCAAATACTTCCTTGCCGTTTCTAAGGGCCGGCACCTTGCCTGCTGGATTCAATTTTTGGAAGGCAACCCTTTTTTCCCAGTATCTTTCCTCCCTGAGGGTAAAATCAATCTTCTTTTCTGCCAGAACCAGGCGGACCTTGCGACAAAAGGGAGAAAGGGGGTAATGATAAAGAATGTAGGAATTTTCCATTAATCACTTAATTCAATTCAAATGGATTAATCAACTGGTGAACTGGTTTTTCCTTACCAGATTTATTGATGGATTAAAGTAAATAAATTAATGATTTATGGAAGTGTATTTCAAGCCATTTCAGACGGTTATTAAAAATATAATTTTTGTTAATTCCCCCTTTCATGAACTGAAAGGGGGAATATTTTGCATGTTAATTGATCAATTAGACGACAGGAGTTTCCTTGACAGCCTTCTTGACTTTTTTGGTCGG
>CAZHIL010000238.1:0-2668 GCA_964532985.1 uncultured Albidovulum sp.
GTTCCATGGTTTTCCCCATTACATTATATGTTCATCGGTTTTACAAAACATGAACAACCAATATTTTCTCATCTAAGTATTACAACTTTACCCACTTCAAGTTTTTGAATTTTATTTTGAATTATAAGGCTTCTTGCCAATGTCAAATCATTCCGCCAACCTTAATATAATGACCAAGGCTGTACTTTCAGCAGGTGATGTACTTCATAGAGACTTTGAAGAGATTCAAAGATTGCAGGCCTCATTGGAAGGAGCTGGCAAATTAACTCGCAAGGCTTTGATCAGGGCCAATCACAGATTGATTTACGAACTGACTGAGGCAAGGCCCAATTACAGCCATCACAGCACTTTATCGGGTAATATTGCCGGGAAAGACGAAACAAGAAAGTGGTTGATAAGTCCGGTTTCAGGTTTGGATAATTTTTCGAGGGGTAATCCCAACTGGGTAGTTTCTCTTGGTTTGGAACACAAGGGTGAAACGATAAATGGGGTAATCTACTATCCATGTTCAAACGAATTATACAAAGTCATCAAGGGGGATGGGGCCTATTCAAGGCATATGAAACTTCGAGTTGCCCCCATCCAGAATGTGGAAGATTTTGTTGTTGCCCTGGATTTCAGATTTGAGAATGACAAAACCACCCCAGATAATCTTGAACATCTATTTAGGTCCTTCAAACAGATCAAATCAACAGGTAACCCATCTCTTGATTTGATAAATCTGGCGTCAGGTAAAATCGATGGTATAATCGCACCGATAGTTGATCCGATTGATATTTCCCCGGCCAAACTCCTGTTGATTGAATCAGGTGGTTTAACCTATCCGTTGAATGGAACCGAAGGGCTATTAGGCTCGGGATTCAAGGGTTTTGAAAGTTTCAGGGATCTTGTTCTCAACCATTTCGAGTAAATTGTTCAAAGTCCGAGTCCAGTTGCACCAGTGCATCTCCTGCTGTTAATGGAGCATTTTGTACTTGTCGAAACCTTATTTGTGCCAGGGCGAAACCACTACATTGGGTATAGAGATACCCCACTGGTCCTTTTTCCGATCTGATTTCGGTACCAATCGGTGTTGAACCATCCACTTTTACACGGACCAATCCTTTCTGTAGTTGTGTTTTGTGCTTCATTCTTGAGGTCACTTCCTGACCAACATAACACCCCTTCCCGAAATCCACACCATTCAGCCTTTCAAATCCTGCCTCCAGGATAAATGTCTTTTCCGGAATTAATTCGATCAAGGTTTCTGGAATGCAGTATTTTACCCTGATTTGATCCCAATCAACCGCTGGGGTATTTATTAAATTTTCAGAATACTTTCTCCATCCCAATGAAGGATGTCTAGGGTCCGTATATGCCCCATCTACAGCCTCTCCCAATCCCTGAGCAACCTCCAGATCCGTTTTCTCGATCGAAACTTTTGAACGCAATCTGTAGAAAGACAATTGCTTCACGAGTTCACCCGCCAGCAGTGAATTAACATCCAGAAACCAGAAATTCTTGGACTGGGAGATAAAGAAATCAGCGAGGTATTTGCCCTGGGGTGTCAACAAGGCAGCATAAACAAGGGCATTATCTGCCTTGCTTACATCATTTGTAACTAGACCCTGAAGGAAATCAAAGGAATCAACACCACCAACCTTGATGACTGTTCTGGAGTTTTTCATTTAACCTTAAACCATAGTATTATTGAAGAAGACCATCATGCATTTGATTAGAAATTACTCTTGTGTAACGCTGATTCAGAATCTCAAATTTTCCAAGATATTAGGCTGGTCTGAGTCTTTGTACTTAGTTACCCACATGGTATTTGCTTTGGCTGGTTTCAATTTTACTTGATGGTATTCACAATCAAAGAGTAAATTCGAATCCAATCACCCTTGATTAGATCAATACAATCCCATTTAAATTAATGAAAGGTTCGAATAATTTAGATGAAATAGATAATCTAAACCAGTATTTGGAGAAATAAAATGGCAGGTCATTCAAAATGGGCTAACATTCAACACCGTAAGGGACGACAGGACGCCACACGGTCGAAGCTTTTTTCAAAGTTGTCGAGAGAAATTACGGTAGCTGCAAAAATGGGTGACCCGGACCCGGATAAAAATCCCAGACTTCGCTTGGCCGTAAAGGAAGCGAAAAGCAATTCAGTTCCCAAGGATGTGATTGAAAGAGCAATAACCAAGGCGACAGGTGGCGATTCAGACGCATTGGAAGAGGTAAGATATGAAGGTTATGGTCCTGCTGGAGTGGCTGTAATCGTAGAAGCACTTACTGATAACAGGAATCGAACCGCTTCATTTGTCAGGTCCACTTTCGGAAAACTGGGGGGCAATCTGGCAGAAACCGGTGCGGTCAGTTTCATGTTCGAACGTAAGGGTGAAATTGTATTTTCACCTGAGGTAGGAGACGAGGATCTCGTTTTTGAAATTGCCTCGGAGGCCGGGGCAGAAGATGTCGAATCAAGTGATGATGGCCACATAATCTATACTTCTGATACAGATCTTGCCTCAGTCTCCAATGAAATGGAAAAGGCCCTAGGGGAAACAACCTCAACAAAACTAATCTGGAAACCCTCGACCACAACAAGTCTGGAACTGGAGAATGCCAGAAAGGTCATCAGGTTGATTGATACCCTAGAAGAGGATGATGATATTCAGAAGGT
>CAZHIL010000239.1:0-2203 GCA_964532985.1 uncultured Albidovulum sp.
CTATCTGACTCTGCTGAATTTCAGCAAAAGGGAATTGGAAACGACACTCAGGCTTGAGAGAGCCATGGCACCCGCCGCTAGGCCAGGGTTAAGGAATCCCAATGCTGCCAGGGGAAGGGCAACGACATTGTAGATAAATGCCCAAAACAGATTCTGCTTGATTTTGCGGAAGGTCAACCTGCTGACCCTAATTGCCATGGCAACCAATCCTGGATCTGATCTCATCAGGATTATTCCTGAACTGTTCATGGCAACATCCGTTCCCGATCCCATGGCAAAACCCACATGGGCGTGTGCCAGAGCTGGTGAATCATTAATGCCATCCCCGACCATTCCAACAAGATGACCCTGGCCTGTCAATTCCTTAATTTCGTGGATTTTGGCAACCGGATCAGCCTTGGCCATATAGTGCTTTATCCCAGTCAAATCCGCAACCTTACCCACAGCCCCTTCCGAGTCACCTGAAAGTATCATAACTTCCAACCCTTTATCCTTGAGAAGTTGGATTGCTTCGGAAGATTGCGATCTGACCTCATCATGGATTGAAAATCCTCCTATCAGGTTCAACTTGTCATGTTCTATCTTGCCCAATATCACCTGAGGTTCAGTATCGTTGAACTGTTTTGTGTCTACTTCAAAACCAAATTTAGTGAACAGATTTGAGCTCCCCAACAGGTATTTACCGTTTGACAATTCCCCTTCTACTCCCAAACCGACATGATTTTGAAATTTGTCTACTGATTCAATGGAACATTCGAGTTTTTTGGCCTCATAAATAATGGCTTTTGCTATCGGATGTGAACTTCCCTGTTGAAGGGACGCTGCCAAGGCAATCATTTGGTTAGAATCGTGGTCGGGTGAAATAGGATAGATCTTGTCAATCTTTGGTTGCCCAGTAGTAAGGGTTCCGGTTTTATCAAATACAAGGTACGTTAATGAGCGTGCTTTTTGCAACATTTCGCTGTCCCTGATCAATATCCCCTTTCTAGCAGCCAAGCTGGTACCAGCCATTATTGCTGTAGGAGTAGCCAGACCCAGAGCACAAGGACAGGCAATGACTAGGACTGACACGGCATTGATCAGCGCAAGTTCAAATCCTACCCCGGAAAACAACCAGAATGTAAGCGAAACCAGTGATAGAACCAAAACAGCTGGGACAAAAATATTGCTGACTTTATCCACAAGCGGATAGATTCTGGCTTTTCTGGAATGGGCATCTTCAATAAACCTGATCAGGCGTGCAAGGGTGGCCTCTTCACCGATTGCCTCAGCCTTGATGTGAATCAATCCATCACAATTGATAGACCCGGCAATTACTTTGGAGCCGATATCCTTGAGTATGGGCAAGCTCTCTCCCGAGATCATGGCCTCATCAACTTCCGCCGACCCCTTGATTACCTCTCCATCAACAGGTATTTTTTGCCCTGCCTGACAAAGCAGAATATCACCAACTTGGATTTCACTTGCCGGAAGTGACCTCGTATGACCTCCATCCATGACCAAAAGAGCCTCTTCAGGCTGGAGGGCCATGAGGTCTGTAATTGCATCGGCAACTTTGCTCTTGGTGCGGTTCTCCAGGTATTTGCCTATCAGAACAAAAGTGATGATGAATGCTGTTGTTTCGAAATAATGGGAGGCCTGTTCACCCGTGATTATCTGGTACCAACTGAATAGGCATGCTGTGGAAGAACCAAGGACAACCAGAACTTCCATGTTTGCACTAGCTTGTCGAAGGGCAAAATACGACCCCTTGAAGAAACCGGCACCAAGAACAACCAAAATAAAGGTTGCCACAACTCCCTGTAACAGAGGTGGGAATAATCCGCTCCACAAATCCTGTAATCCCACATGGTTGAACAGCATCATCAGGAAAAAGGGCAAGGTAAGTATTACTGCTGATACAACCTTGATAAATTCATTTCTCAGTATATTGACGGAAATACCCATTTTATTATCACTGTCGTTAAGCAATCCGAGATGTATGCCCTTGCCATGGGCAATATCCAATATGAGATTTTTGCTTGTGGCATGGCCGATAGAGACTACCTTCAAACAGGAATTTGAGCTGGACAATGATACATCAATAATCTCTTGGGAATCTCTTAGGGCAGCCATCAGGGAATTGATTTCACCTTGTGAACATTCTTTGGGCAATGCAAATTGATGTGTTTCTGTTACAACCTCAAATCCAGCATCCCTTACC
>CAZHIL010000240.1:0-1775 GCA_964532985.1 uncultured Albidovulum sp.
AATTACACGTTTGTTATTCATTTGGTTTATTAAGGAGAAGGGTTTAGTTGCAATCGAAATATTTGAAAAGGAAAAAATCAACCAGGTGTTGAAAGACTTTGATCCCAATTCGGGCGATTCATATTACCGAGTTATTTTACAAAACCTGTTCTTTGCTACTCTAAATACTGAAATTTCAAAACGAACGTTCAAGGCCCTGTCTTCTGACCTCTCTCATTATAAATTTCAAAATGAAATAACTGACAAGGAAACACTTCTTTCCTATTTCGCTATAACTCCATTCATAAATGGCGGGTTATTTGATTGCTTAGATAGTAAATACCCTGATAGTGGTGAATTACAGCTAATTGACTGCTTTTCAAGCCAATATTTCAGCCAGCTCAGTATTCCAAACATACTATTTTTTGATAGCACTAAGGGATTGCTATCTATTTTAAATCGATACAAATTTACGGTTGAAGAAAAAACACCAGTAGAGCAGGAAGTAGCCTTAGACCCTGAACTGCTTGGTAAAGTTTTTGAAAACTTGTTAGCGGCTTACAATCCAGAAACACAAGAAACTGCTAGAAAGAATACTGGTTCCTATTACACACCAAATGAAATTGTTGATTTTATGATTGGAGAATCTCTTATCGAGGCTCTTGGGAATAAAGTTGCACCAGCAGATAAAGACTTAATATTCTGGAAAGAACGTCTTCAATATCTTCTTGATTATGAGGATGATTATAATGATGCAGAAGAATTATTTTGTGACACGGAAAAGGAACATTTAATCAAAGCAATTGCAGATCTGAAAATCTTAGATCCTGCGGTTGGGTCTGGGGCATTCCTAATTGGAGTGTTAAATAGGTTAATTTTAATTTTACAAAGGCTTGACTTAAAAAATGATCGATGGAAAGAATTACAAATCCAACGAGCAGGCGCCAGATCACAAAAAGCATTTGAAACAAATGAAAAAGAAGCCCGTGATGCCGAACTAAAAATGATTAGTGAAGTATTTCAAAGTTACAAGGACGATTTTGGTCGAAAATTGTTTTTAATCCAGAACAATATTTTTGGTACAGATATTCAGCCTATTGCTTGTCAGATTGCGAAATTACGCTTCTTTATATCTTTGGCTATAGATCAAGAAATAGATTTGAATTCTGATAATTTTGGTATCAAGCCATTGCCAAACCTTGAAACTCGTTTTGTGGCAGCAGATTCACTCTTGAAACAAAAAGAAGAGTGGGAAAATATGCTTGGTATTGGTGAATATATTAGAAAACTCTCTGCTAATCGAGAATCTTACTTTCATGCAAATAGTCATATTGAAAAAAATAGATTCAGACAATTGGATCGTCAATTGCGACATGAATTTTCTCAGATTTTCAGCTCTGGGGATGAAGTTGATATTATTGCAAATTGGGATCCATTTGACCAAAATTCTAAAGCAGAATGGTTTGATCCTCACTACATGTTCGGTATTGAAAATGGTTTTGACATAATCATTGGGAACCCACCTTATAGACAATTACAAAAAAACAGCGGGGAACTTGCAGATAAGTACTCCAAAAGTAATTTTGAAGTTTTCGCTAGAACTGGTGATATTTATTGTCTCTTTTTTGAAAGAGGGCTGGAACTTCTCAAAGAAAAAGGATTCTTGTGCTACATCACTTCAAATAAATGGTTACGAAATGATTACGCTAAGAAATTGAGAAAGTATCTGGAACAATACAAGCCGATAAAATTAATTGATTTTGGCGGAAATAAGATTTTTGAAAGTGCAACAGTAG
>CAZHIL010000241.1:0-2308 GCA_964532985.1 uncultured Albidovulum sp.
GCTTCGTTTTTTCTTTTTGTTTTTGTATCTAGTATTCAGGGTTTGTGTCAATTGCAAATTTAAATTGGAATCAAGGTTTGTAGTCAAATTCTTGCCTTGGACAACATACCTGGTTCACGATTTAATTATGTAAAATGTAAGGGTTTCTTGACATGCGGATTATCCCGAGACTTCAGATTGGAACCATATGATGGTTTCTGATCCGCGTTTCGTTCACCTCAGGGCTCACAGCAAGTTTTCCATACTTGAAGGTATTCTCGACATCAACAAGATAGCGGAAACCTGCCGGGATTTGGAAATGCCGGCTGTGGCTTTAACCGATACCAACAACATGTTTGCTGCCCTTGAGTTCGCCAAGGGATGTTCGTCCAAAGGTATTCAACCGATACAAGGGTTACAGGTTCACATAAAAATCAAGGATAATTATCTTAACCCCCATAGTCCCGATGATACAGCCCCCATCGTGTTGCTGGCACAGAATCAAATAGGGTATCAAAACCTTCTGCAATTAAATTCCAGAATGTATCTGGATCAGGAAAAAGTCTTTCCATATCTGACACTTGACGAACTCAAGGCTAGACATGAGGGATTGATCTGCCTGACAGGAGGGAGCGAAGGTCCCCCGGGATTGTATTTGCATGATGGTTCGTATGCAGATGCCAAGAAGATAGTATCGGAACTAATGGCCATTTTCCCGGCGGGTGTCTATCAGGAAATCCAGCGTCATTCATATGAAGGTTCAACCTGTACCACCAATGAGATGAAAACGGAAGCCGGGTTGATTGACATTGCCTATGAATTGGGACTTCCATTGGTTGCAACCAACAATGTTATCCTTGCCAATAGGAAAGAATATGATTCCGTAGACATGCTGTTCTATATAAAGAACGGAGGTTTTAAGACACAAAATGACCCCAGGCGGATATTAACTCCTGAACATTATTTTAAATCACAGGATGAGATGGTTGAACTGTTCGGGGATTTGCCTGAAGCAATCGATAGTACAATCGAGATTGCCAGAAGATGCAGTTTCCATTCACAGACCCATCCTCCCATGTTGCCCAGATTTTGCGAAGATGAAAGTGAGGAACTGAAGAAAAGAACTCTAGGGGGGTTGCAAAAAAGGATCGACACCATCGAATTGGCTGATTCTGAAGATGTTTACTTTCAACGGCTGGAGTACGAGCTTGGGGTTATAAACAATACCAATTTTGCAGGTTATTTCCTTATTGTTGCCGATTTCATAGGTTGGGCCAAGGAGCAAGGCATTCCGGTAGGACCGGGTAGGGGGTCGGGTGCCGGGTCACTCGTGGCTTATGCCCTCAATATCACAACACTTGATCCAATCAGGTATTCCTTGCTGTTCGAGCGATTTCTCAATACGGAACGGTTGTCGTTTCCTGACTTTGATATCGATTTCTGCTCCGAAAAGCGTGATGATGTTCTAGGGTATGTTACGGAGAGGTATGGCGAGGACAAGGTGGCCCAGATTGTGACCTTTGGTAGCCTCGGGGCCAAGAATGCCATAAGGGATTTTGGGCGCATTCTGCGTGTACCAAGACATCTACTCAACCTTTGGGCCTCGGAAATTGATCCTCGTTTTCCCTTCAAGCAGCAAAGGCGGGGTAATGAAATCCTGCAAGCAGCAGAAAGATCGCAGGATTACATCAGGAACATGTTCGATCAGATCGAGGTTGTCGAAGGCATTCCAAGAAATACCAGTCGTCACCCTGGTGGCATAGTAATCAGCAATAAACCCCTGCTGGAATCAGTCCCTCTTTACCATGACAGAAAACAAGGTTTGCCGGTTACCCAATTTGACCTGAAATGGGTTGAGGAAGCTGGTTTGGTAAAGATGGATTTCCTAGGGGTTAAAACCCTTACGGTAATTGCCAAAACCTTGGAGAAACTTGCCAGGAACGGTTTGGAAATTGATATAGAAAATATACCCCTGACTGATGAAAAGACCTTTGACCTCTATGCAAATGGAAGAACCATGGGGGTATTTCAGGTTGAGGGTGTTGGTATGACCAATGCCCTGAGGCTCATGAAGCCAACCAGGTTTGAGGATATTATTGCCATAGTTGCCCTTTACAGACCCGGGCCTATGGAAATCATCGGTGATTTCTGTGCAGCCAAGAATGGAATGAAAAAAGCCCAAAAACTGCATGAATCCATTGATTATATTCTTGAGGAAACCAATGGATTTATCGTCTATCAGGAACAGGTAATGGAAATTGTCCGAGTCATGGCCGGCTATTCACTAGGTCGGGCAGATCTTGTCAGAAGAATCATGGGTAAGAAAATT
>CAZHIL010000242.1:0-2192 GCA_964532985.1 uncultured Albidovulum sp.
GGTTGATCTTGTCCGTTCCGGTACCATCCGCAATCCCTATCGGAAGAAATCGATCGACGAGGACCGCGAGGTGGTCTTTGATGGATAAATCCTTGGCTTTGCTCCAGGATATTCAAAGTGCTTGTGAACGGATAACCGGATACACCACGGGACTTGACCTTGAATCCTGGGAAAATGACCACAAGACCCAGGATTATAGAACGTAACTTCGACAGGATTGGTGAGGCATTGAACCGTCTGGACAGACATGATTCTTCCCTAGCAGGAAAAATCCCCGAGATGGTTAGGATCATCGATTTCCGCAATTTCCTGACCCAACAGTATGATGATGTTGACCCATTGATTGTCTGGAACCATATACAAAACAAGCTGCCCGTACTACATACAACCGTTAGAAACCTGATTTCTGAACTTGGTCCGGAACAAAGCAAGGACAACGAACCCGAGCCAAGGCCTTCACGCGGGCCAAGCATGTAGGTTTGCAGTTTCCCTTGCTACCTTCTTAGCAACTTGATCAGCTTTTTCTTGACCAGATGTTCAAGTTGATCCCTGAAAGAAAAGGCTGGTAAATATGGCTCATCATGTTTAACCAGATCTTCCATGAGGTGGTTTAATCCATTTTTCTCGATGGCCAGTTGCAATTCCCTTCCGATATCATCTGATTCACCCGGTATTTCCATGTAAAGGATGTGTTTGCTTTTTTTCTGGTCCATATTGTGAATTCTGTCTATAACCTGTGACAACAACTCGGTTTTTCCAACTTTTCGCCTTCCTGTAATTGCTATTGCCACTGGAGCAGAAAAGGTAATTTCATTAATCAGGCCAACCATGTCTTCGGTTCCACCATAAAATTTCCATGGTTGGTTTACGGGGTTATTCATCATCATCATATTTTCTGTACTAATAAAGATTTTCCCTCATTGTATGTTTACCGAAACCCTTATCAAGCAAAAGGAATAGTGTTTTACAAAAGTTCCCGATCATTCATTGATACCAATGATACAGCAATTTCATGGGCATCAACTGGCCAGAAACATTCTGGTCGTGGATGTTTTACACCCGGAAATCCAGCCCCAGCTCGGCAAACCAAAATACTTTCTTTCCATTGTACAGGTATGGCTTCCACCCCATAAACAGAACCCAGAAGTGCCCCACAGATTGCTGCATTGGTGTCAGTATCCCCACCAAGCATTACCGTGGCCACAATACCCTCCTCCAGATCAGGTGCATTGGTTAACTGCCAAAGAGTATTGTGAAATGCTTTCAGAACCCATCCCTGCTGATATACTGCATTTGTTAAAGGTATATCAGCAGCTTTATTGATTACATCCAATATTTGGGGGTCGACCCCCATATCCAAGGCCCATTCTTTTATTTGCCGGTATAGTTCATGTGCTTCACAACCGGATTTGATGGCATGTGAGATAGCCATGGTAAATATGGCATTTATCTCCAAGCACAATTGATTTGGATGTGTTAGCTTGGCATCCTGCATAGCCCAGGAACTTACTGTTTCCAATGGAAAATTGATCCCAAAAATTCCCAAGGGACAAATCCGCATCAAAGCTCCATTGGCCTGACTTTCCATAAGGGGAAACCCCTGCAATCCACTAGATATTGTTGCTCCACAATCAAATGGTCCAGTTTTCAACCAAAATTGATAAGCCCTTAGTGCCTTTTTCCGATCGTATATGCCATTTTCAATAAGCATTCGGGCCAACATCAGGGCCATTTCCGAATCATCCGTTGGCTGACCGGCAATCGTGTTCCAAGTACCCCCATCAGCAAGTTCCCTTACACCATCAGGATAAGATCGGAGGATAGTTTCGGGAGATTGGAATTCAACCAGACTACCGAGAGAATCTCCAGCAAGTTGCCCCATCAAACATCCTTTGGCCCTCTCCAATATATTTGAATTTTGATTTTGTTGATGGTTCATGAATTTAAACCCTTTTTCCAATCAACAGGTTGTATTAGAAGGTCCTGTTTGTGTAAATCCAGTCCAATAGTTCAAATTCACTTTTGGTGGAGTTCATGTAACCCTGCTGAAAAAGTGGATGATTTCCTGTGCAACTTTTTCACCTGCTTCCAAAAGTATTGAATGTTTTAGATTAGGCAGAATGACCAGTTCGGAATTGGCAATTGCCGATGCAATTTGACGGTTTAATCGAGGATTGCAACCCCCATCATTC
>CAZHIL010000243.1:0-4175 GCA_964532985.1 uncultured Albidovulum sp.
GAAATACCTTCATCAATACTGTTTTGCGTGAAGCCTGAATTGGACCATTGACTTGTAGCTGAAACACTGGCTTGAGTAGGTACCCCCTCCTCAATATTGGTTTGTGGGAGGGAAGTTTCCGAACTCAGGGAATAATTTAATTCGGTAAGTAAATCCTCCGAAGTGTTACCTTTGTTAGTTATCTCAGTATTATCCTGAGCATGGTAATCCCCGACCATTTCCGGCTCGGATTTCTGGTTTTGTAAAGGTGGAATTTCCTGATCTGTATGGGACCATGGGTGAGGATCTGAAATCGTTTCAGTCTTTATGGGCTCGGTAACTACTTCCGGTATCAGAATGTATGAATCACTGGTATTCTCGATCGAAGCCAGATTTTTCTGATTGGCAAGTTTTACCGTTTCCTGATACTGGTTGGAGTTTCTCTGGGTATCGCCACCAGGTGTTGTAATCATGTTGGGGATTCTGGCCAAATGGGATATGTCCTCCTTTGTTGCACGAATGCTCAGATATAAACCAACCACCAAACCCAACAGAATAACGGCTACTCCCAGCGATTTTCGAAATCGGGGCTTGCGGGAATGGATTATTTTGCCACTATTAACCTTTTGATTAGTTTCGGCCTTGATAAGTGAAAATGAACGGACAAGACTCTTCACAAAATCCATGATGCGGAACCTGATAAATCGGGATATCATTTATCCAGTATCCTGGTAATCATGGCAGCAAGGCAATTCATTGTTCGTTTTTCCCTTGGTGATCAAGAGTGACCTTAATTACCCGGTCTCCTACAGAAAAAAGGAGGATGGAAGTGTAGGGCAATTGGTAAGAAACGACCCCATCAGGACCCGTTAATGATCCAACCCAGGGAGGTGAAAGAAGCACATGCCTTGAACGAATGAACAGCTCTTCACCCTTGACCCAACCCGTTGCATTTATTCCATCAAGTTCAACCCTGCTGGCCTCCTCTTTGGAGAACGAACCAGCCAATGCCTTCAGCAATTCCTGATTGCCGGGTAAGGGAAAATGCTCGGCAGGATCAGGATTTGATATTCTGGCCTCCGGTCCCGGTCTGGTAATTTGAAAATTAACCTGATAGTGAACCACTTCGGAAGATATTACGACCTTCAATACCAACGGCGTTGCCTCTCCCTTGAGGGAAATAACCAGATTGGTTTGACCAACCCTTGCCAAGGGAGAAATTGTCAATGAATTGGATTGCTCTCCAAGTTGAAGTATCTCAAAATTGGTACCATCACCTACGACAAACTGATTGACTGTCCAAGGAGTGCCGGTAGCATCAAAAAAACCTATGGCCGAGGCAATTCCGGGTGTTACCCGAACAACCGGAGGCTCTCTCCCTGATTCAAGCGAAACCAGTTGAAAATCTATCAGCGGATTAGGTTCTGGCCGATTTGTAATGGCAACTTCATTCTCAAAATAGGTTGCAAGGAATTTGTCCACCATTTCAGGTGTCATGGGAAAGATATTTTCCAGGGCTTCATAAAATTCCGACAGTTTTTCCTCAGAAACCTCGGTGGGTGCTTCGGGATTATCTTCCTGATCTTGCATCAATTCCTGGGCATAAACGGCGTCCGTTGGCAACCCTAGAAGTAAGGGAAAAACCGAGACAACTAAGAACTTAATGGTCTTCACCCTAAATTCCCTTACCTGGCTTCACGACAATCCTTGAAACACCTACTGCATCTGGGGCTTCCCAGGTTGGCAAACGTTTTACAACCAGTTCTGCCAGAAGTGAATCCCGACTGATTTCACTGGCTGATTCATAGGTTATAACCAAAGGTATCTGGACTTCCCACGTGTAATTTTTGCCTTGGGACAATCCGGAGCTTGTAATCACTGCTCCACTGGCAACTACCGTTGAGACAAGGCGATGGTCACGAATATAACTCAACATTCCCGAAGTCTCCATGGCATCAAGAAAGTTGTTCCAGCCATCCGGCTTTTCAAAATACCTGGATGCACTGACCATGTCGTTTCGCCAGTTGGCAAAGTCTATGGTCATGGCATGGGTTACTGCCTCGACCGCAAAATTGGTAACCTGTCCATCAGTCAGGAACGGTGTTGACAAGGGGACCAGTGGCAAGACACCACCATCAACCCTTGTGGCAAAGTAAACCGGTTCCGGCTTGTGATAGAGAGCCACGAGGAAAGATACCAGAAGCAAAGCAGTTACAAGAACCATGACGAGAAGGGTTCTGGACATTCTTTCATGGCTTTTCATCCAGGTTTCATACCGACGCCGGACATGTTCCACCTCACCGTAATTTCTACCGGTCTTCATGGCAGGTATCCCTTGACTTCCGTTAGGAAATTAAATTTTTCTACCTGTCGAAGGTCCAGGTCAGTGATACCTCACCGGAACTGGCATTGGTGGTGCAAAAACTTTCTGCTGAACTGGAAGTTATACCGTCAGTATCAGTTGCCGTTCCATCTGTCACTGAGGCAATACCACTGCCAATGGTTCCGTTACCAGACTCATCGAAGGGAATTATTCTGGTACAAACCCCTACAGGCACATCGGCCATTTCGATGGTAAATTGCCTTGTGGAACCCGTAACCGTGATGCTACCTCCAAACCCGTGGACCAAAGCATCCATGATTTCATCATTATCTGAATCCTCTAATATATTTGAAGGTGCTGCATTGGAAGCAATCAATAGGGAATTTATCCCGGTCGTACCGAAGGATGCCTGAGTTTGAAAAAGGGCTCTCACCTGGGTTTGCAAGGAGGCCATTGTTCGCACAATTTCATTGGTCTTGGCTGAAATCGATGCCTGCTGAAAGAACACTATTCCACCGATTATGGTACCCAATGCCAATACCGTAAAAAGAGCTGCCTCAATCAAGGTGGCACCTTTTTCACTCTGCTTTTTTTGAAGGGCTTTAAATCCAAATGCTTTTACCATCATCACATTAGTCTCCTAAGAAAATTTCGTGTTTGCTTAGGACCAACAATTCGACAGTATGGTGAAACTCCCAACACTTATTTGTGGGTTGGTAAATTTCGTTGTGGATAACTTTTCGGAAGTGGGATTTAATGAACTTATGCTTATGGTGCTGTCATCAACCATCCGGTGGCTTTGTCCAAAATCTGGATTGGTCTGAAATTGTGAGAATTTGTGCGCCTAAATATTATCAACAAAGACAAACTCCAGAGCTATTGCACTTTTTTGTTGTGGTTTGACGCATTTTCTGTGAATCTGTCAAAAAATAATTACATGAGGCAGAACAATGTAGGACTATACCCATCTTTTTGAGAGAATTGAAGACCCTAGAACCATCAATGCAAAACTCCAAGATCTCCATGACATGCTCTTGATAGGCTTGTTGACTATAATCATGAGGTGAAGGATGTTCCGACATGGCTTTCTTTGGCCGTGAGAAGGAGGATTTTCCTTGTCAGAAAAAGACTGAGCCATTATATTGGGTCTTGAGAGAAGGACAGAACAATGCACCAGTTGATTACTGACAAACAGGCGGGAATAGAAGCCATTTGCCGCAAATACAAGGTAGCCCGGCTTGAGATATTCGGTTCGGCGGCACGTGGTACTGATTTTGATCCGGACAAGAGTGATGCTGATTTCCTTGTGGAGTACCAACCACCCTTGTTACCCGGAATGGCCGACAGGTATTTCGGCATGTTTCAAGAATTGAGTACCGAACTTGGCCGAAAGGTCCATCTTCTTAGCATCGGATCAATAAGGAATCCCTATTTGAAACAGTCCATTGACGAGGATCGGAAGGTCATTTATGAAGCATGATGCAAGGGTACTTCTGGAAGACATAATTACATGTTCCGAAGATATTCTGAAAGAAACATCTGCCCATGATTTTGCATCATACACCAGTGATAAAATCCTCAAATCTGCAGTGGAAAGGTGGTTTATCACGATTGGGGAATCTCTGAAACGAATCCGCCATCATTACCCAGATTTGGCAGCAAGGCTTCCCGTTGTTACCCATATCGTTGATTTCAGAAATTTTTGGTGCGTAATTATGACTCCTTGGATGATACGATCATCTGGTCTTCAGTTACGGACAAACTACCCCCGCTTTACAAGAAGGTTTGTGAACTTCGAAATGAACTTGATCATCATGCACAACCTCCTTCAGGGCCAAAAATGTGATTTCAACATGGCGGGGGATCCCCGTCA